>JAQGNA010000677.1 GCA_028292075.1 Rhodoferax sp.
CTGGTGGTCTATTACGGCTTCGTGCTGCTGGTCGCCTTCGACAAGGAGTTCCTCGCCCGCCGCCTCGGCGATGGCGTGATGACGGTCGGCATGCCGGTGGGCTTCGGCGTCATCGTGTTCACCGTTGTCATCACCGCCGTGTATGTGCGGCGCGCCAATGCGCAGTTCGACACGCTCACCGAGCAGCTCAAGAAAGCGATCGCACCATGAACACGACGCATCAACGCACTTCGCGCCTGGCCCGTGGCGGCCTGGTGCTCGCGGCCGGCTGGCTTGCCGCGCTTGCCGCGTTGGCCGCCGGTGCCGACCTCGGCCAGGCCACGAAGCAGGCGACCAACTGGACCGCCATCTCGATGTTCGCCTTCTTCGTGGTCGGCACCCTGTTCATCACCAAATGGGCCGCCGCTAAGACCAAGTCCGCCTCTGACTTCTACACCGCGGGCGGCGGCATCACCGGCTTCCAGAACGGCCTGGCGATCGCCGGCGACTTCATGTCGGCCGCCTCGTTCCTGGGCATTTCGGCTGCGGTAATGGCCACCGGCTACGACGGCCTCATCTACTCCATCGGCTTCCTGGTGGGCTGGCCGGTCATCACCTTCCTGATGGCCGAACGCCTGCGCAACCTGGGCCGCTTCACCTTCGCCGACGTGGCGGCGTTCCGCTTCAAGCAGGCGCCGGTGCGCATCTTCGCGGCCTCGGGCACGCTGGTGGTGGTGGCGTTCTACCTGATCGCGCAGATGGTGGGCGCGGGCCAACTGATCAAGCTGCTGTTCGGGCTGGAATACTGGATCGCCGTGGTGGTGGTGGGCTCGTTGATGATGGTCTACGTGCTGTTCGGCGGCATGACGGCCACCACCTGGGTGCAGATCATCAAGGCCTGCCTGCTGCTGGGCGGCGCCAGCTTCATGGCGTTCTCGGTGCTGTGGCACTTCGGCTTCAGCCCCGAGGCGATGTTCGCCGGCGCGGTGAAGATCAAGACCGACCTGGCCCTGAAGGACGGCAAGACGGCCGAGGCCGCCGCTGCGATCGGCCAATCGATCATGGGCCCGGGCAACTTCGTGAAGGACCCGATCTCGGCGATCTCGTTCGGCATGGCGCTGATGTTCGGAACCGCCGGCCTGCCGCACATCCTGATGCGCTTCTTCACCGTGCCCAGCGCCAAGGAAGCGCGCAAGTCGGTGATGTGGGCCACCGGCTGGATCGGCTACTTCTACCTGCTGACCTTCATCATCGGTTTCGGCGCCATCACCTTCGTGCTGACCAACCCCGAGTTCCTCGATGCCAAGGGCGCGTTGAAGGGCGGCGGCAACATGGCGGCCATCCACCTGGCCAATGCGGTCGGCGGCAACGTGTTCCTGGGTTTCATCTCGGCCGTCGCCTTTGCTACCATCCTCGCGGTGGTGGCCGGGCTCACCCTCTCGGGCGCCTCGGCGGTGTCGCATGACCTGTACGCCACGGTGATCAAGGCAGGCAAGGCCGACAGTGCCGACGAACTGCGCGTCTCGAAGATCACCACCATCGCCCTCGGTGCGCTGGCGGTGGTGCTGGGCATCGCCTTCGAGAAGCAGAACATCGCCTTCATGGTGTCGCTGGCCTTCGCCATTGCGGCATCCGCCAACTTCCCGGTGCTGTTCATGTCGGTGTTGTGGAAGGGCTGCACCACGCGCGGCGCGGTGGTCGGCGGCTTCCTCGGGCTGATCTCTTCGGTGGTGCTGACGGTGGTCTCGCCACCCGTGTGGGAAGTCACGCTGGGCCATCCGGCCGGCTCGGCACTGTTCCCCTACGCCTCGCCCTGCATCTTCTCCATGACGCTGGCTTTCGTGGGCATCTGGCTGTTCTCGGTGCTCGACCAGAGCGACCGGGCCCGCATCGACCGCGCCGGCTTCCTGGCCCAGCAGGTGCGCTCCGAGACCGGCATCGGCGCCTCCGGCGCGAGCGGCCACTGACCGCGCCCACAATGCCGCGCCATGTTTCGCTGCGCGGCTTGCTTGATGTCGGTCAACCTCTGCCTCACTGCCCGGGCCTAAGCTCGGGCCATGCAGGCGGTGATTCCCCAGATCGACGCCCGCTTCGGCAAGCCCGAAGCGGCGCATGACCGCGCGCCGGCGCCCCTGCTGGCCATGTCAGCTGTACCGGCCTTGTCGGCGCTTGATGACCCGGCCGAATGGCCAGCGTTCGGCCGCTGCCTCGACGCCGACCCGGCCCTGGGCCGCTGGGAGTCACAGGTCGCCATCGACGGCATGCACTGCGCCGCCTGCGCCTTCACCATCGAAGCCGCGCTGGCCGCGGTGCCCGGCGTCGTCGAAGCGCAGGTGAACGCCGCCACACGGCGGGCCAGGGTGGTGTGGACGGCGGAGGCCGGGCCTCCGTCCCGATGGTTCGCCGCTGTGCGGTCCGCCGGCTACGGCCTGGTGCCGCTCGGCGGTCTGGCGGCGCGGGCCCATCGGCGGTCGGCCGAACGGATGGCGCTGTGGCGCTGGCTGGTGGCCGGCTTCTGCATGATGCAGGTGATGATGTACGCCTACCCGGCCTACATCGCGGCGCCCGGCGAGATCGACCCGGCCTCGGCCCAGCTCATGCGCTGGGCGTCCTGGGTACTGAGCCTGCCAGTGCTGCTGTTTGCGTGTGCCCCGTTCTTCCGCAACGCCTGGCGCGACCTGCGCCAGCGCCGGCTCGGCATGGACCTGCCGGTGGCGCTGGGCATGGCCATCACCTTCGGCGTCAGCTCGGTTGCCACCTTCGAGCCTGGCAACAGGCTGGGCGGCGAGGTCTACTTCGATTCGTTCACGATGTTCGTGTTCTTCCTGCTCACCGGCCGCTGGCTCGAGGAGCGGCTGCGCAGCCGCACCGCCGGCGCGCTCGATGCGCTCATCCACCGCCTGCCCGACAGCGTGCTGCGCGCCGATGGACAAGGCGGCTTTGCCCGGGTCGCAGCAGGGCGGCTGGCCGTGGGCGACCTGGTCCGCGTGTTGCCGGGCGAGGCTTTTCCGACCGACGGCTGCATCGAGGAGGGCGCGACCGCGGCCGACGAGGCGCTGCTGACCGGCGAGTCGCGGCCGGTGTCGCGTGGCCGCGGTGAGCCGGTGCTGGCCGGCAGCTTCAACCTCGATGCCACGGTCGACGTGCGGGTCGAACGCGTCGGCCGGGCCACGCGCTTCGCCGAAGTGGTGGCGCTGATGGAAGCCGCCGCCGATGTCCGGCCGCACCTGGCCCGGCTGGCGGACCGCATTGCCCGGCCGTTCCTTGGCGGCGTGATGCTGCTGGCCCTGGGCGCCCTGGTGGTGTGGTGGCCGATCGATCCGGCGCGCGCCGTCATGGCCGCGGTGGCGGTGCTGGTGGTCACCTGCCCGTGCGCGTTGTCGCTGGCCTCGCCCGCGGCCATGCTGACCAGCGCGGGCAGCCTGGCGCGCCGCGGCATCCTGGTCGGGCGGCTGCAGGGCCTGGAGGCGCTGGCCTTGGTCGACACCGTGGTCTTCGACAAGACCGGCACGCTGACCGACGAAACGCCCAGCCTGGAGCGAGTGCTGTGCCGGCCGGGCAGCACGGCCTCGGAGGCGCTCGAATTGGCGGCGGCGGTCGCGGCGCAGTCGGTGCATCCCGCCGCGCGGGCACTGGTGGCGGCCTGGCGTGCCGAAGCCGAGGCGCCACCGGCATGGCGGGTGACCGGCCTGGTCGAGCATGGCGGCCTGGGCCTGAGCGCCGACGTGGACCCGCTGGCGCCCACGTCCACACCGACGGGCACGTCCACGTCCACGTCCGTCCATGGGGCGACGCCGCACCTGTCGCAACCACCGCGTCCATCGCGGCATCTGCGCCATGTGCGGCATGTGCGGCTCGGCTCCGCCCGCTTTTGCGAGGCGGTCCCGCTCGAGACCCGCGCCGTGCAGGTGCACCTCAGCGACGAAACCGGCTGGCTGGCCAGCTTTGCGCTGGGCGAGAACCTGCGGCCCGACGCCGTGGCCGCTGTCTTTGCGCTGCGTGCGCAGGGCCTCGAGGTGCACCTGCTGTCGGGTGACCTGCCGCTGGCGGCCGAAGCGCTCGCCGAAC
>JAQGNA010000678.1 GCA_028292075.1 Rhodoferax sp.
GCTTTGCCGGCGTGGGCGCCGAGCTGCATGCCGAGCCGTCCGCCATCGACCGGCCGGGCGAGCCGCGAGGGCCCCGCGTGCTGCGCATCGGCCTGGCGCGCAACGCCGCACCCGAGCAGATCCGCGATGCCGCGCAGGCCTGGCTCATGCGCCAGGCCCGGCGCATCTTCACCGAACGCATGGACCACTACGCGCCGCTGCTGGGCGTGCAATGGCGCTCGCTGCGCCTGTCGAGTGCGGGCACGCGCTGGGGCAGCGCCAGCGTCGACGGCTCGGTGCGGCTGAACTGGCGGCTGGTCCATTTCCGCATGGCCATCATCGACTACGTGGTGGCCCACGAACTGAGCCACTTGCGCGTGATGGACCACAGCCCGCGCTTCTGGGACACGGTGCGCACCGTGGTGCCCGACTATGCCGACCTGCGCGGCCAGCTGAAGCAGGTGCCCATTCCCAAGTGGGATTGAATCCTTCTAGATTTTGCGCACGAAGCGCAGCACCATCTCGACGATGCTCGCCCGGCGCCGGGCGATGGCCTGCGGGTCGTCGAAGTCGTGCTTGAAGATCAGCGAGAAGGTGTGCCGGTTGGCGATGTTGAACACGCACAGTGCGCTGATCGACATGTGCAGGTCCAGCGGGTCGAGGTCGCCGCGGAACTCGCCGGCCGCCACGCCGCGCCGGCACAGTGCCGACAGCGCGGTGATCGCGGTTTCGTTCATCTCGCGGATCAACACGCTTTGCGCCAGGAACTCGCCGCGGTGAAGGTTCTCGTTGGCCACCAGCCGCAGGAAATCGGGGTTGGCGAGCTGGTAGTCGTAGGTGAAGCCGACCAGCCGGGCCAGCGCCTCGGTGGGCGCCATGTCCTCCAGGTGCAACTCGCCCTCGATGTCGCGGATGCGCTGGTAGGCGTCCTCCAGCACCGCCAGGTAGAGGCCGTTCTTGCTGCCGAAGTAGTAGTAGATCATCCGCTTGCTGGTGCGCGTGGCATCGGCAATGGCGTCGATGCGGGCGCCGCTCAGTCCACGCTCGGCAAACTCGCTGGTCGCCACCGCGAGGATGTCCGCCATGGTGCGCTGCGGGTTGTTGGTACGCGGTGTGCGGGATGTCGCCGGGGCGGTTTCCGGCTCGATGGGTTCGGCTTTGGGCATGGGTGCGTAGCATAGCCAAGCCCGCGGGGCGGAACACGCGCGCGGTCAGCCGTTGTCGTCGTCCGCACCTTCCAGGCTCAAGCGGCTGGGCACGACCGGGTGGCAGCGCCGGACACAGACCAGCGCATCGACCGCGTCGGCGTACTTCGCATGCTTCGCGTCTTTCGCCGGTGGTCTGGCGTATTCGACGCCCGCCAGGGGTGCCGGCGCGCTTTCGGCGCATTCGATGCGGTCGCGGCGCCGGTCCATGTCGTCGAAGCGATAGACGCAGCCTTCAAGCGTGCGCTGCGGGCGGTTCTTGCGGAGCTGATGGACGGTCACCCGGATCGCCTGGAACGAGCCCTTGCGGCCGAGGAACTCGCCGCCGTCCAGGTACAGCCTGAACTCGCTCCGGTCCGGGCCGAAGCCTCGGTAGTGGGCACCGAGCGCCCCGAACGCGCTGCCACCCGCCAGCAAGGTGGCCAGCACCAGGAGCCTGGCCACGCCGGCCGTCTTCAGTCGGTGAACAGCCCGCACGCCGCGCTCAGGCCACCGCGACGGTGAACTTGTAGTTGCTGGTGGAGGTGCCATCGGGCGAGACCACGTCGATGCTGATGACGGTGCCGACCGCCACGGGCACCGTGACGCTTGCGCCCTGGGCCAGTGCCGTGCCGTTGACCTTCATCGACGTGACGTTGTTCGACATGGCCGTCGGCTTGAGCACCAGGCTGGTCGTGCCGGCGGGCACCTTGACGGTGTAGGCGTAGGTCCACGGATCGAACTTGTTCGACACCTTGTTGGCGATGCCGTTGGCGGGAGGCAGCCAGTAGACGTCCACGCCGACAAGGCTGCCGCCGGCGAACTCGATGTTGCTCAGCACCGAATACTTGCGGTAGCCGTCGGCCGCGTTGTAGTTGACGGTGGCGCCGCAGGGGAAGGCCGTGGTGGGGGCGGTGAAGTAGTCGACCGGGCTGTCGAGGCCGGTGCCGAGCGAGTTGCCGATGGCCATCCAGTTCTTGTCGCGCCACATGTCGCCGACCATGGTCATGCGCGAATTGCGCGTGGTCGGGGCGGTGGGGTTGCCCACGCGGCCGCCGCGGATCGACGGCGCCGATGCCGCGTCGCCCTTGTCGATGAGTTGCTGGAAGCACTTGACGAAGTTGTTGACGCCTTCCATGCCGACCGACACGTCCTGGTGTGCGTTGGTCACCTCCGTGATCTGGCCGACGGCGCTGCTCTTCTTGTAGTTGGCCACCAGTTGCTGCGTGAGCGACAGGAACAGGTCGACCTTGACCTGGTTGTACTGCGTGGTGTCGGCCGTGTAGGCGCGGTTGCAGGCCCACATGTCGGAGCCGAAAACCCAGCCGGTCTGGTTGACGATGGCCGTCATCAGGCCGTTGGTGTGCCCCGGCTGGGTGTACGCCGTGACCTGCACGTTGCCCAGGTCGAGCACCTGGCCGTCCGCAAGGGCCACGGCCGCCGCGCCGGCCGACTTGAAGTCAGTGCGGCTGGCGGC
>JAQGNA010000571.1 GCA_028292075.1 Rhodoferax sp.
CGGGCCGCTTGGGCCGGGGTGATGAGGCGAGCTCTGTCATGGATGCGCTTTCGTGGATGTAACTGCTTTGTAATTCGTCATTGCTACAACCCAAAATTCTATTGCAACGCAGCATGGCTCAAGCAAAGTCTTGTCACAAAACCCTCAGTTCAACTCATTTCGGTAATGGTGTGTCGCCGTGCTGTAGAGCCCGCGGCGCAATTCCATCGGAACGTCGTTGTAGGTATAGGCCACGCGCTCCACGCTGAGGAGCGGCGTGTCAGGTGCCAGCTTCAACAGGCTGGCCTGTTCGGCATCCGGCATCACCGCGCGAATCTTTTCTTCGGCACGGACCATGCGGATGCCGAATTCGGTCTCGAACATGGCGTACATCGGCCCGCGGTCGCTTGCAAGCCGCTCGGCCGTGAGGCCCTTGAACGGCACGCCGGGCAGCCACAGGTCCTCAAGGATGGTCGGCACGAACACCCCTTGCGAGGCGAACGACAGCACGCGCCGAACCTGCAGCACGGCGTCGCCGGCGCGCAGGCCCAGCGGGCGGGCGACGTCAGCACTCGCGCGTGCGCGGCGGCAGTCGATGATCTGCCGCTGCGCCGGCCCTTCGGCGTCCGCGCTGCCCTGGTCCGGCATCAGCTTGAGAAACCGGTAACGCACATGTTGCTCGGCATGCGTCGCAACGAAGGTGCCCTTGCCTTGGCGGCGGATCAGCAGGTTGTCGGCCGCGAGTTCGTCGATGGCCTTGCGCACGGTGCCCTGGCTGACGCGGTAGCGGGCGGCCAGGTCCATCTCGCTCGGGATCGATTCGCCCGGCTTCCATTCGCCGTCTTGCAGGCTTTGCAGGATCAGTCCCTTGATCTGCTGGTATAGCGGGCTGAACGCGGGTGTGGAAGACGCCGATGGCGCGGCCGTGCCGGGGTTGGCTTCGGATGGTGCGCTGGAAGGGCTGAAGGGTGCGGCCATTGCGGAGGGGCGGGTGATGGGGCCGGTGAAGGGTCGAGGCGGGCGAAGGGGAGAAGCGGTCGAAAACGAACCGGATTCGTCAGCGACACCGGAGCTCAAATTGGCCCGAATCATATCTTATATAAGACATAAGACAAATTGACGCTCGGCGTTTTTCGGGGGTAAACTCCAAGGCTGTTCGCACCCCGACCGCGCAATGTCTTCCGGTCTGGCGCCGGCACCTCTTCTTCATCACTTCTGGAGTTCTTCCCATGAGCAAAACCCCCGTTCGCGTGGCCGTTACCGGCGCCGCAGGTCAAATCGGCTATGCCTTGTTGTTCCGCATCGCCTCCGGCGAAATGCTCGGCAAAGACCAACCCGTGATCCTGCAGCTGCTGGAAGTGCCCGTCGAAGGCCCGCAAAAGGCGCTCAAGGGCGTCATGATGGAGCTCGATGACTGCGCGTTCCCGCTGCTGGTGGGCATGGAAGCGCACAGCGACCCGATGACCGCGTTCAAGGACGTGGACTACGCGTTGCTGGTCGGTTCGCGTCCCCGTGGCCCGGGCATGGAGCGTGCCGAACTGCTGGCCGTCAACGGCGCCATCTTCACGGCGCAGGGCAAGGCACTGAACGCGGTCGCCAGCCGCAACGTCAAGGTGCTGGTCGTCGGCAACCCCGCCAACACCAACGCCTACATCGCCATGAAGAGCGCGCCGGACCTGCCACGCAAGAACTTCACCGCCATGCTGCGCCTGGACCACAACCGTGCCGCCAGCCAGATTGCCGCCAAGACCGGCAAGCCGGTGGCCGACATCGAGAAGCTCACCGTCTGGGGCAACCATTCGCCCACGATGTACGCCGACTACCGTTTCGCCACCATCAAGGGCGAGTCCGTCGCCACGATGATCAACGACCAGGAATGGAACGCCAACACCTTCCTGCCGACCGTGGGCAAACGCGGCGCGGCCATCATCGAAGCCCGTGGCCTGTCGTCGGCTGCTTCGGCTGCCAACGCCGCCATCGACCACATGCGCGATTGGGCCCTGGGCACCAACGGCAAGTGGGTCACGATGGGCATTCCTTCCGACGGCCAGTACGGCATTCCGAAGGACGTCATGTTCGGCTTCCCGGTCACTTGCGAGAACGGCGAATACAAGGTCGTCGACGGCCTCGAGATCGATGCATTCAGCCAGGAACGCATCGACAAGACGCTGAAAGAGTTGACCGACGAACAGGCCGGCGTCGCCCACCTGCTCTAAGGGACCGATGCGCCATCCACGCGAAGTTCTCTTGGGAGCTCAGGCCGGTAGTAATTTCCTGCCGGTCTGTGACCATTACAGCGGCGTGGAGGCGCGCATGCGCAAGAGCCTGCAGTTGCAGGCCGAGATGACCGCCGAATTCGGCGCCTGCGTATTCGACGTCACGCTCGACTGCGAAGACGGTGCGCCGGTTGGTGGCGAACCGGAGCATGCGGCGCTGGTGGTCGAGCTGGCATTGGCCGCGGCCGCCAACGCACGCGTCGGCGTGCGGGTGCATCCGGTCGACCATCCGTCTTTCGAGCACGACATCGCCGTGATCGCCGGCCAGGCCGGCCACCGGCTGACGCACATCATGCTGCCCAAGGTCGAAACGGTTCGCGATGTCGTCCAGGCTGAAAAGGCCTTGTTGCGCGCATCGGCCGGCCACCTGCCCCTGCAGGTGCTGATCGAGTCGCCCGCCGCGGGGCACCGTGCCTTCGAGATCGCCGCCCAGCCGAGAGTGCAGTCGCTCAGCTTCGGCTTGATGGACTTCGTTTCGGCACACGGCGGTGCCATTGCGGCCGACGGCATGAGTGCGCAGGGCCAGTTCGTGCATCCGCTGGTGGTCCGCGCCAAGCTCGAGATCGCATCGGCCTGCCATGCCCACGGCAAGGTGCCATCGCACTGCGTGGTCACCGAGTTCAACGACGCGGATGCAATACAGGCCGCGGCCACGCGGGCCGCGCGTGAGTTCGGCTACACGCGGATGTGGAGCATCCATCCCAACCAGATCCGCCCGATCCTCGCCGCTTTTGCGCCTTCTGAGGCCGAGATCGAAGCCGCCGCCCGCCTGATTGCCGCCGCCGTCGATGCGCAGTGGGCGCCCATTTCTTTTGCTGGCCAGTTGCACGACCGGGCCAGCTACCGTTACTTCTGGCAGGTGCTCGAGCGCGCCCACCGGACGGGGCGCATTCTGCCGCCCGAAATGCAGATCTACTTCCAGGCCGAA
>JAQGNA010000582.1 GCA_028292075.1 Rhodoferax sp.
AACCAGGCTGCGCCGTTTGGTGGTTGCCGGCGGCGTGGGTGCCAACCGCTCCTTGCGCCGTCAGCTCGACGCAGCCTGTGCCAAGGCAGGCGTGCGCGTGCATTACCCCGAGCTGCACCTGTGCACCGACAACGGCGCGATGATCGCCATGGCGGGCGCCATGCGCCTGCAGGCGGGCATCGAACAGGCCAACCGCGCCTATGCCTTCGACGTCAAGCCCCGCTGGCCGCTGGACCAGCTGGCCATGCAGGCCTGAACCGCACGAAGAAAAGCACAACCCAAAAAATGCGGGACGGAAAAAAGCCGGCCGCCCCAAAGAGCGACCGGCTTCACGTCAACACTTGCTGACTTTTGCTCAGTTGATGGCGAGCTTGGCGACGTTGCTCACTGGCACCTTCTTGCCCAGCTTCAGGGTCAGCACGCCGTGTTCGAGCTTGGCATCGCTGGCGGCCACGTCGATGTCCTGCGGCAGCTCATAAGCGGCCTTGTAGCTGCGAGGCGCATCGGCCTGGCTCTCGATGCGGACGATGTTGCCTTCGATGCCGATGGAGAGTTGTTCCTTGGCGATGCCTGGCACGTCGAAGGTCAGGGTATAGGACTGTTCGTCCTGGGTCATCTGGTGGCGTTTGGGCAGCGGTGCCTGCAGTTGTTCGTCAACAAGGCGGTCGAGGGAACGCAGCGCGCCGACCGAGGCGGAACGGCGCACCAGCGCTGGGGAAACACGTGAAGTGGTGGCAAAAAACATGGATTGGCTCCTAGTACACTGCGCGGCTTTCACATCGATCGCCGCCTGTGTCCTATCTGTGCCCGGCGTGTTTCATTTCAAGAGAATGTGCCCATGTTTAAGTTTCGCCGACAGGTCTTGAAATCGCTGGCGGCAGCGCTATGTGCCCCGGGCTTCGTGCCGCATGCGGGTGCCCAGGCCGCTGCCGGCCCCATCAAGGTGGCCATGATCGAAGGCTTGAGCGGCGGCAACGCGAATGGCGGCGAGGCGGTTTTCCGCAACCTAGCCTGGGCTGTGGAACGCGTGAACGAGCGCGGAGGCGTACGCCTGCCAGGCGGCGCCCGGCGCTTGAGCCTGGAGCAGTACGACAGCAAGGGCCAGATCGACGAGGCCTTGTCGACTTTCCGGTCTGCCGTCGACGACGGTGCGCAGTTCATCGTGCAGGGCAATTCGTCGGCGGTGGCCGCGGCCCTGATCGATGCGGTCAACAAGCACAACGAACGAGAGCCGGGGCGCCGCGTCGTCTTTTTGAACTACTCCGCGGTGGACCCGATCCTGACCAACGAAAAGTGCAGCTTTTGGCACTTTCGCTTCGACGCCCACGGCGACATGCGGATGGCCGCGCTGCTGTCCGTGTTGAAGGACGACCGGAGCCTGAAGTCGGTGTACCTCTTCGGGCAGGACTACAGCTTCGGGCAGGCCGTGCTGCGCGAAGCCCGCCGGCAGATCAACATTTTGCGGCCGGACATCCAGATCGTCGGCGATGAACTGCACCCCTTGCTGCGCATCAAGGACTTCGCGCCGTATGCGGCCAAGATCAAGGCCAGCGGCGCCGACGCCATCGTCACCGGCAACTTCAGCAACGACCTGACGCTGTTGGTGAAGGCGGCGAAGGACGTGGGCTTTGACGGCAAGTTCTACACGTTCTATGGCAACGCGCTGGGGGCGCCCGCGGCCATCGGCGACGCCGGTATCGGCAAGGTCATCGCCGTGGCCGACTGGCTGCCCAACGTGCCCGGCGCGCCGAGCGAGGCTTTTTACCAGTCGTTCCGCCGGCGGTTTCCGAAGCCGGCTGACGACTATGTCCACATGCGCATGCATCTGCTGATCGAAGCCCTGGCCCAGAGCATCGAAAAGGCCGGAACGACCGACGCCGTGGCCGTGGCCACGCAGCTCGAACGCGTGCAAGTCAGCCTCGGTGGACAAACCGGCAGCATGCGCGCTGCGGACCACCAGTTTCAGCAGCCGCTCGTCGTCGGCATGATGGACCGCCTGGGCACACCCGGCGTGAAGTTAGATGTCGAAGGTTCGGGCTATGGGTTCAGGGTGATCAAGCAGATCGGCCCGGCCGTAGCCGAGCAGCCGCAGACCTGCAGGATGGTCCGGCCGGCTTGAGGGCCGCTTGCGTCTGCGGCGGCAGATTGCGCCGCGGGCGGGCATGCGCGTGGCCGGGCATGCTGCGCATACCCCACCCAAATGGCATTGACGCCGAGCCGGCCGAGACGAGAACGTCGCCGGTTCCGCTGCACGTCACCCCGTATAGCCAGCGCAAGCGCCCGCGTTCACCCGCCCCTTGCATTCCCTCAGCAGTCGCCGGTCGCGCTCGGCCGTTGTTTCGGCGCTGCCGGGGACGAATTTCGGCGCCTTGCCGCCTGCTTTCTTCTTGGCCTTGGCGGTTTGGTCGGAAGCGGGCGGATGCTTGCTGACGTTGGCGTCCGCGTGGGGGACGAACAGGGCGCACACCAACAGGGCGGCGATTGAAGGGCGCATGGCATTTCCTCGTGAAGAAGCGTGACCGCAGCCTTGTGTGCGTTGCCGGCCGCGATCGTCCGTTACGATCCAGTCCTGCCAACGCGGCTGTTCAGTGGTTCGTTTCTACTCCGATTTTCAACATGCGCCAAGCCATCCAGCACCTCGAAGAGTCCAAGATCCGTGAAGTTGCCAATGCCGGCATGGGGCGCAGCGATGTGCTCGCGTTCTGGTTCGGCGAAAGCGACGAGGTCACTCCCGAATTCATCCGCCAGGCCGCCATCGACTCCTTGCAGAGCGGTGAGACGTTCTATTCGCACAACCTCGGCCTGCCCGAGCTGAGGGAAGCCGTCGCCACCTACATGAGCGCCCACCACGCGGCCATTGGGAAGGAGCGCATCGCCATCACCTCCGGCGGCGTGAATGCGCTGATGCTCGCGGTGCAGATGCTGGTCGAGTCGGGCGACGAAGTGGTGGCGGTGACGCCGGTGTGGCCCAACCTCACCGCCCAGCCCGCCATCATGGGAGCCAAGCTGCGCTGCGTTGCGCTGAAGCCGGTGGACAGCGGGCCGGAAAAGGGCGCCTGGGCGCTCGACCTCGATGTGCTGCTGGCGGCCATCACCTCGAACACCAAGCTCCTCATCATCAATGCGCCGAACAACCCGACCGGATGGACGCTGACCCGCGGGGAGCAGCAGGCCATCGTCGACCACTGCCGCCGCACAGGCACCTGGATCCTCTCGGACGAGGTCTACGAGCGCCTGTACTACGAGCCGAGCGCGAACGGCTGCGCGCCGAGCTTCCTTGACGTGACATCGCCGGACGACCGCCTCGTGGTGGTGCACAGCTTTTCGAAGAGCTTCCTCATGACCGGCTGGCGGCTCGGCTGGCTCGTGATGCCGGCCGCCATGACGCACGACATGGGCAAGCTCATCGAGTTCAACACCTCCTGCGCCAGCGTCTTCACCCAACGTGCGGGCCTGGTTGCGCTGCAGCGCACGCTCGAAGTGACCCCGCGCGTGGTGGCCCATCTGAAGCGATGCCGCGACACGCTGCTGCCTTTGCTGCAGGCCTTGCCTGGCGTGACGGTGGCACCTGCGAAAGGTGGCATGTACGCGTTCTTCAAGCTCACCGGGCACGACGACTCGCTGGTCACGGCCAAGCGGCTCGTGGTCGAGGCCGGCCTGGGCCTGGCACCCGGCAATGCTTTCTCGCCCGAGGCGCAGGGCTGGTTGCGCTGGTGTTTTGCATCCAAGGACCCGAGCCGCCTGGTGGCTGGGGTCGAACGGCTCAAGAAGTGGGCTATAATCTGAGGCTTGCCAAATTGCAGTTAAATGCGGTGCGGCAAGCAAAGTCCCGGAGTGCGGCGCTGGTTTTCGATGAAAATTAAGTGCTATAATTCGAGGCTTGAAACGCGGGAGTAGCTCAGTTGGTAGAGCGCAACCTTGCCAAGGTTGAGGTCGAGAGTTCGAGACTCTTCTCCCGCTCCAAATTACGAAAAGGGAAGCCGCAAGCTTCCCTTTTTCATTGAGAGAGTCAGAAGACATAATTTGGCGCGGTAACAAAGCGGTTATGTACCGGATTGCAAATCCGGCTAGCCCGGTTCGACTCCGGGCCGCGCCTCCAAATCAAGCAGCCCCGACGACCACCGTGTTGCCGGGGCTGTTTTTTTGATGTGCAATGCCATGTCTTTCATGGCACGAGCTCATGGCGCAAGCGGCCTCGATGGTGAAATTGGTAGACACAGCGGACTTAAAATCCGCCGCTTACCCGTGAGGGGGCGTACCGGTTCGACCCCGGTTCGAGGCACCACCCGTTTTCTGCTTCTGGACGCGGATTCCAAACCCTTCCAAAAGCGCCTAATATCTGAACATGGCACGCTACAACGCCCCCTTTGAGATTCATGTGCACGGCCAGGTGCTCCTGCGCGCAGACGTGACGTTCGAGCAGATTCAGGACGCGCTCAAGCCGCTGTGGAAATACGCTGGCGCCCGCTCGCTCGCCGACGGCGCGCACAGCTCCTACGAAGAAGAGCCGGGCCTCAAGTTCGACGCCCCGGAGCACACCTTGCAGATGTGCTGGACGGTGCCAGGCGACGAGGACTTCAAGCAGTCGCTCGACGAGATGTGCATGATGCTCAACGAGCTTTCCGCCCAGGGCGCGCCCATCGAGGTCACCTTCTACGACGCCGACTTCGACGAGGACGACGAAGAATCCGAGGATGAATCCCGCGATGACTTCCTGATGCTGTTCGTCGGCCCCACGCCGGCGGCCATCATGCAGGCGCAACGCGACCTGCTGGTGCAGGACGTGATCAACATGATGGAACGCCACTTCGACGGTGCCGAGCTTGGCGGCGTGGTCTCCGAGATCGACAAGTTGTTTGCGCAGCGCTTCGAAACGCTCGTGAACTCCCTCGAACTCGGCAAGCCGCCCCGCGGCCCGGGTGGTTCGGGCGGCAGCGGCGGCTCCGGTCACGGCGGTGGCCGCCGTCCGCGTCACCTGCACTGAATCAGACGAGGGCGGCCCGCGGCAGCCGCAATGTCTTCAGCTGTTGACCGCCAAATCCTTCTTCGTGTCCGCTTGCGCCTCCCAGCGCAAGGCAACCCCGGCATTGCCGCCAAGCCATCGCGCCGCCGCCGCCTGAAGCGCGGCCGGTTCGCCACTGGTGCGAAGCTGTAACCGGCCCGGCACGCCGCCACCAGCCAACGCATCCGCGGCCTGCAACACCTGCCGCGTGCGGCGCGCCACCGGCTCGCCAGTCG
>JAQGNA010000591.1 GCA_028292075.1 Rhodoferax sp.
CATGAGCGCCTACTTCGAAGCTAGCGCCAAAGGCAGTGGCCAGCCCAAGCTCGCGAGCAACTGGATCATGGGCGAAGTGTCGCGCCGGCTGAACGCCAGCGAGTCGGACATCGCGCATGCGCCGGTCGGGCCCGATCTCTTGGCCCAAGTCATCACCCGTATCGCCGACGGCACCATTTCCAACAACGCGGCGCGCCAGGTGTTCGACGTGCTCTGGACCGAGGGCAATGCGGCAGGCGGGGTCGACGCCGTGATCGAGGCCAAGGGCCTGAAGCAGATGAACGACAGCGGCGCGCTCGAAGCCATCGTCGACCAGGTGATCGCGGCGAATGCGAAGAACGTCGAGGAATACCGCGCCGGGAAAGACAAGGCGTTCAACGCGCTCGTGGGCCAGATCATGAAGGCCAGCAAGGGCAAGGCCAACCCGACGCAGGTGAATGAACTGCTGAAGGCCCGCTTGGGCTGAAGCCAAGGGGGTCTGCTGTCCTTCGGCGGAGCGGGCGACGCTTGGTGAAAGCGAAGCCTTTCCGTTCCTCCTCGTAGACCAGCCCCAGAGGTCTCAGCGCGCCCCGCTCCACAGCGGCTTGAGCCGCGCCAGTTCCTCATCGAAACGGTCGTTCACGCGCTTCTTCTCTTGTGCCTGGTCGGCAATGAAGCGCTGCTGCGCCCGCACGCTGTCGTCGTGTTCGGCAATCTGCCGACGCAGCTTCGGCGGGGCCTTGGAGGCGTCGTTCTTGTAGAACTCCATTTCGGCCTTGATTGCCTCGTCCTGCTTGGCCAGTTCGGCCAACCGCTTGTCGGCCGCGGCAATGACGCCGTCCACCTGCTTCAGCGCATCGGCGCGTTCGCGGTCGTGCGCGGCCTGGTCCTGATAGCGCATCAGCAGTGCGCGGTTGCGCCTGCGCTCTTCGTTGGCGCGCGCCTTGTCCTCGGATTCCTTTTTCTGCTGCGCCTCGATGCGGTCACGTTCGACCGCGGTGAGTGACGGACCCACGCTGCGCTTGACGGTGCCGCTCGGGTTGAGCTCGTTCTGCTCGCGGTCCAGGCACTCGGGAATGGGCCGGTCGGACGTGAGCTTGTTGCCGCGGGCGTCGGTGCAGCGGTAGATGCTTTGCGCCGCAGCGCCGACAAGAAAACCGCCGAAGAAAAGTCCGACGGCGCAAACCCGATACCACCCAATCACATTGATCCTTGGTCCACACCATAGCGTTGACGGTACGCGAGGACCCTGGCATGGTGCGCGCCGAGCCCGTCCTGTGCATGAAGGGCCAGATACTGCAGCAAATCGGCCAGCTCTGCAATCGCGCAGACCTGCAGACCAAGATGATCGCGCACATATTGCACCGCGCTATGGGGCACATCCTGGCCGTTCTCGGTGGCCATCTCCTGCCGGTCCAGGGCGATCACCACGGCATGCGCCTTGGCGCCGGCCGCTTCGATGATGGCGATGGACTCACGCACGGCGGTGCCGGCCGACATCACGTCGTCCACGATCAGCACCCGGCCCTGCAGGGGCGCACCCACCAGCGAGCCACCCTCGCCATGGGCTTTGGCTTCCTTCCGGTTGTAGGCAAACGGCACATTCCGACCCAGGCGCGCCAACTCGATGGCGACCGAAGCACCCAGCGGAATGCCCTTGTAAGCGGGGCCGAAGACCATGTCGAACTCGATGCCGCTGGCCAGCAGCCGCTTTGCATAGAACGACGCGAGCCGCCCCAGCTTGGCGCCGTCGTCGAACAGGCCGGAGTTGAAGAAGTAAGGGCTCATGCGCCCCGCCTTGGTCTTGAACTCGCCGAAACGCAGCACGCCGGAATCAACGGAGAATTGCACGAATTCCTGGGCCAGCGCGTCTTGCGCCCGGGCCGTGTCGTCCGTATTGCCAACCATGGAGAAGTCCTTGTTCAAGTTAACCAGCCTCAATCTCAACGGAATCCGATCCGCCACCACGAAGGGGGTTGAAGCCTGGATCGCCGCGACCGGCCCAGATTGTATTTGTGTCCAGGAAGTGAAGGCGCAGGCGGACGATGTGGCGGGCCGTTTCGAGCAGCTGGCAGGCCTGCAGGGACACTTCCATTTTGCGGAAAAGAAGGGCTACTCGGGCGTCGCCGTCTACACCCGGCATGCCCCGAGCGACGTGGTGGTGGGCTATGGCTCGGACGAATTCGACCCCGAGGGCCGCTACGTCGAACTGCGCTTCGACACGCCGACACGCAAGCTGTCGATCATCAGCTGCTACTTTCCGAGCGGCTCCTCGGGGGAGCTACGGCAGCAAGCCAAGTTCCGCTTCCTGGCCGAACTGCTGCCGCACCTGGCGAGGCTCAAGTCGGAGCGCGAGTTCATCCTGTGCGGCGACGTGAACATCGCGCACTGCGAGATCGACCTGAAAAATTGGCGCAGCAACCGCAAGAACAGCGGCTTCCTGCCAGAAGAACGCGCCTGGATGACCCAGCTGCTGGCCCGCGTCGACATCGACCCGCTGGCCGCGGAAGGACTGGGCCTGGTTGATGTCTACCGCCTGCTGCAGCCCGACACCACCGACACCGCCTATACCTGGTGGAGCAACCGGGGTCAGGCGTATGCGAACAATGTGGGATGGCGGTTGGACTACCACTTAGCGACTCCTGCCTTAGCATCGCTCGCAAGGAACGAGTCGATCTACAAGACCGTCAAGTTCAGCGACCACGCGCCGATCACCGTCGACTATGACTTGACGTTATAGAAGATCTATCAGGCAC
>JAQGNA010000643.1 GCA_028292075.1 Rhodoferax sp.
GCGGAACCGCAGTGCCGGGCGCCTTTGTACGAGGCCAGCCGCGCGCAGAAGCCCGCCGTTCACATCCAAAGGAGACTGTCATGCAAGACTCGTTCAACCGCTCCAGCCTTTTGGCGCTTTCCATGCCGGTTAAGCATTCCAGGGGCCGCCGTTCCCTGCGCCTTGTTGCGTCGGGCCTGGCCGCCACGGCATTGGTCATCGGCTTGGGCGCCTGCACCTCCCAGCCGCTTTATTCCGACAACGGCCAGCCGTATTCGACCTACCCCGCGCAGACCACCTACCCGGTGCAGAGCACGCAGCAGGGCTATGGCACCCCGGCCCGCCCGGTGCAAATTGCCGAATACGGCCGGGTGACGCAGATCGAACTGGTGCGGACGGAAGAAAAGGGCAGGGCCAGCGGCGCCGGCGCCATCATCGGCGGTGTGGCCGGCGCGGTGCTGGGCCGCCAGATCGGTGGCGGCTTCGGGCGTGACGCCGCCACCGCGGTGGGCGCCATCGGCGGTGCCGTGGCCGGCAACAGCATCGAGAAGAACCGCAGCGCGCCCACGGTGAACGATGTCTACCGCGTGTCGATTCAACTCGACAACGGCGCTTACCGGGCTTACGACATCGGCGGCGGCGTCGACCTGCGGGTTGGCGACCGCGTGCGCATCGAAAACGGCCAGCTCATCCGTTCATGATTGCGCTGGCGGCCGGTTCGGGCCGGCGCCGCACCTGTTGACGGAGCCAGATCACGGGGCTCGATCACCGCGGTGAACGACCCCTGGCTTCCTGCCCGCCGATCCGCAAGGTCGGCGGGTTTTTCATTGGCGAGGCGCGATCCGCTCAGCCATCATGAAATCAGGCCGCGCTGCGCCAGGTTGGCATAGAGCGCGCGGGTGCCGAAGGTCCAGGGCGGGATTTCGGTCGACAGCTGTACCGTGTTGATCAGCCGCCCAAGCTGAGGCGTGTGGATGCTGACGCGGTCGCCCAGCTTGTGCGTGAAACCCGAGCCGGCCGCGCCCCGGTCCTGGATCGGCGAGAACATGGTGCCAAGGAACAGCATGAAGCCGTCGGGGTACTGGTGGTGCCGGCCGCAGGTCTGGGCGACCAGGTCGAGCGGGTCGCGGCTGATCTCGCGCATGTTGCTCACGCCCTTGAGCACGAAGCCGTCGCTCTCGCCCTCGATCAGCAGGGACACCTCGGCCTGCCGCACCGAATCGATGCTGAAGTGTTCGTCGAACAGCCTGATGAACGGGCCGATGGCGCAGGAGCCGTTGTTGTCCTTGGCCTTGCCCAGCAACAATGCGCTGCGGCCTTCGATGTCGCGCAGGTTGACGTCGTTGCCGAGCGAGGCGCCCACCACCTCGCCGCGCGCATTCACCGCCAGCACGATTTCCGGCTCGGGGTTGTTCCACTCGGAAGAGGGCGACAGGCCGACCTCGGCGCCAAAACCCACGGCGGACATCGGCTGGGCCTTGGAGAACACTTCGGCGTCCACGCCCAGCCCCACTTCCATGTACTGCGACCAGCTGCCGCGCGCCACCATCTCGGCCTTCAGCTTGAGCGCGGCTTCCGACCCCGGCTTGATCTGCGCCAGGTTGACACCCAGCTGGCCCTGCAGCCGCTCGCGGAAAGCGCTGGCCTTCTCGGCGTCGCCGTGGGTCTGTTCTTCGAGCACGCGCTCGAGCAGGCTCACCGCGAAGGTCACGCCGCAGGCCTTGATCGCCTGCACGTCATTGGGCGCGAGCAGGTACGCGGCAGTGGCTGGCGCCGCGCCCGAAGCTGGCAGGCTGGCCGCCAGCAGGGCATGCACCGGGCCGAGCGATTCACCCTCGGCGGCGATGGCGAATGCCAAAGCGTCGGGGCGGTCGAGCAGGTCCGCCGTGGTTGCGACGCTGGCAGTGATGTCGAACACCTCGCCGCCCCGCACCACCACCACGCTCGGGCCGGCCACGGGGCCGTTGCGCCAGACGCGGCCCACGAGGGTGGCCCGGGGCAGATCATGGGGAAGGCAGGCGTTCAGGTCGACAGGGTTCATGGTGTGTGAGGGAGTAGGTGCGAAACGGGAGGCGAGCTTAACTTCAGCCGCACGCAGCGTCCATCATGTTGGCGGATGCTCCAATCGGTTGGACTATGGCAAGCTTGCAAGCTCTCAGACCGACAAGTCCTGTGCCGATGACCGAACCCTACGAAGTGCCCGCGCTGCGCCGCGCCGACCTCATTCTGGAGCGCCTGGCTGCCGTGCGGACCCCGGTGCGCGCGGCCGAATTACTCCAGGCCACCGGCCTGGCCAAGAGCACGCTCTACCTCCTGCTCGAGTCGCTGGAGCGCAGGCGCTGGATCGAGCGCCGCGGCGACGGCTATGTGATCGGCGTGCGGCTTTTCGAACACGGCAGCGCCTACCTGCGGCACGACGGCCTGCAGGAGGCGTTTCGCACCGCCGCCAGCGCCTTCGTGGCCCGCCACAACGAGGCGGTCCAGATGGCCGTGCTCGACGGTGCCGAAGTGGTCTATGTGGCGCGTGAAGATGCCAACCGCCCCGTGCGCCTGGTGTCGGACCTCGGCATGCGCCTGCCCGCGCACTGCAGCGCGCTGGGCAAGGCCATGCTCGCCAGCCTGGACGATGCGGACGTCATCGCCTTGTTGCCGCCAAATCTTCAGGCGTTGACCGAGCGCAGCGTCACCCGGCTGCCGCTGCTGTTGAAGACGCTGGCGCAGGTCCGCAGCACCGGCGTGGCGCTCGACGTGGAGGAGGTCGCCGCCGGCCTGCATTGCTTTGCCGCCTACGTGGGTCTGACGGCCATGGGCCGCAGGGTGGCGGTGAGCACCTCGGTGCCCATCGACCGCATCGACCGGCGGCGCGAGAAGTTGCTGGCCGCCGGCATCGTGCAGCTGGCCCGGCAGATCGGCGTGCGGGTCTCGCGCTAGCTTGCGGGAAGGTGCGTTGGTGTAGAGTGAGCCGGCAGGACGCACCCCCGGCGCGGGTGACCCCGCCAACGTCCCGCTTGCCATTCCACCATGAGGCCGCCCATGACCGACCACACCCCGGCCACCCGGGCCATGGCCCAGCCGGCCACCCTGACCCCCACCACGCCCTCCGCTTCCGCGACGTCCGTTGCCGCGCCGTCCGTTGCCGCCCACGCTCCCGCGGCCCATGCCGGCGGCCCGGCGCTGATCGTCGCAGCGCTTGGCGTGGTCTTCGGCGACATCGGCACCTCGCCGCTCTACGCCTTCAAGGAAACGCTGAACCCGGAGCATGGCGTGGCGCTTACGCCGCTGGCCGTGCTCGGCCTGCTGTCGCTGATCTTCTGGGGGCTGGTGTTCGTGGTGACGCTCAAGTATGTCGTCTTCGTGCTCAGGGCCGACCACGACGGCGAGGGCGGCATCCTGGCACTGCAGGCCCTTGCGCGGAAGGCGGTGGGCGAAGACGGCACGCGCCCCTGGGTCTGGCGTGCGCTTGGCGGCATGGGGCTGGTCGGGGCGGCCATGTTCTATGGCGACAGCCTCATCACGCCCGCCATCTCGGTGTTGTCGGCGGTGGAAGGGCTCGAGGTGGTGGCGCCGGCGTTGCAGGCCTATGTGATCCCGGTCACCATGGTGATCCTGATCGGGCTCTTCGCCGTGCAGCGCAAGGGCACGGACGTGGTCGGCCGGGTGTTCGGCCCGGTGATGCTGCTGTGGTTCGGGTTGCTTGCATTGGCCGGTCTCTGGCATGTGTGGCAGCAGCCGCAGGTGCTCGCGGCGCTCGACCCCCGCCATGCCTTCGGGTTTCTGGCCACGCACCGGGCGCAGTCGCTGGCGGTATTGGGAGCGGTGTTCCTCGCGTTCACCGGGGGTGAGGCCTTGTATGCCGACATGGGACACTTCGGTGCGCGCCCCATCCGGCTGGCCTGGTTGTTGATCGCGTTGCCGGCCCTGGTCCTGAACTATTTCGGACAGGGCGCGCTGGTGCTGGCCAACCCGGTCGCCATCGACAACCCCTTCTTTCGCATGTTCCCGCCGTGGGCCGTGCTGCCCATGGTGTTGCTGGCCGCGATGGCCACGGTCATTGCGTCGCAGGCGGTGATCTCCGGTGCCTTCTCGCTCACGGCCCAGGCCATGCGCATGGGCTACCTGCCGCGCATGCGGGTGGTGCAGACCTCCGGCGAGGCCATCGGCCAGATCTACGTTCCTGGCGTCAACTGGATCCTCATGGTCGGCGTGCTGCTGCTGGTGCTGGGGTTTCGCAGTTCGGGCGCGCTCTCGGCCGCTTACGGCATCGCGGTGTCGATCACCATGGTCACCACCACGTTGCTGGCCGGCGTGGTGGCCTACCGCCTGTGGCGCTGGAACCGCATCGCCGTGGGCCTGGGCGTGCTGGCCTTCGCCGTGGTCGACCTCACGTTCGTCCTGGCCAACACGCTGAAGATCGCCGACGGCGGCTGGTTGACCCTGGCCGTGGCGGCGGTGGTCATGCTCCTTTTCACCACCTGGGCCAAGGGCCGCAGGCTCGGTCTCGCCGCGGCGGCGAACGACGCCCTGCCGATCGATGACTTCGCCGCCTCGCTGGCCGTGCACATGCCGTACCGGGTGCGGGGCACCGCGGTGTTCCTCAATGCTGATGAGCAGTCGGTGCCGCATGCGCTGCTGCACAACCTCAAGCACAACCAGGTGCTGCACGACGTGGTGGTGGTGCTGCGGGTGCTGCCGTGCGACGTGCCCCGGGTCGACGGCAAGTACCGGCTCGAAGCCCGCACCGTGGGCCACGGCATCTGGCTCGCCACGGCGCGCCATGGTTTCATGGAGCGGCCCAACGTGCCCGAGTTCATTCGCATCCTGGCCTATCAAAAGGGGCTGGAATGCGCGGCCATGAGCACCTCTTATTTCGTTTCGCGCGCGTCGCTGAGCGGCAAGCACACGCTGCAGATGAACCCCCTGCGCAGTGCGCTGTTCGCCTGGCTGCAACGCAACGCCGGCCGCGCTTCCGACTACTTCGAGCTGCCGGAGAACCGGCTGGTGGAAATGGGCCAGCGGTCGTTGGCCCGGCGCTGACGCCCAAGCCGCACCAGTCGGCCGACCCGGCGCTTGTCATTGCAATGCTCCGGCGCTGGCCCGCTCAGCCATGCAGTCGAGCCGCCGCTTGCTTGGGCCATCAATGCCGGGTTGCAGATGTGTCGCATCTGGCGTTGCATAAGATTTCGCGAGGGCATTCAGAAGACCTGGGCCGATTACCTGCAAAGCCGCTGCGATCTGGAAGAGAAGGACCCAACCGGCAAGCCCGCCATCGCGGCTTCGACTTCGAGCAAATGCGGTCGTCACATCGCCGGTGTACCTGCCGCGCTGCGCGGCGAGGTCATGCCGGTTGTCGAAAATGTCGACATCGTGGCCGAGCAGCACGCGCTTGCTGCCTTGTGCCAGCACGCAGAAGGCGGGCTCGCTGACCGCGTGAACCGGGTGATGACTTCGCCCGGCAGGGGACCGGTGGAAATGAACATGGCCCGGAGCTTACGCATCCGGGCCATGCTTGTCTGCGGTCAGCCTGCGAATCTGGAGAATCGGGCAACGACCTCAAGGATTCAGCAAGCGGCAGAGCGGGAACGGGGGTCCGCCGCCCTGTGTTGTTGCACTAGTAGCGCCGTGCCGTTTGACTGGCCATGCCGGCATTCTTGCCGCGGTACCAGCGCCACGCCATCCAGACGATGGGGGCGATCTTGATCAGCTTGAACATGACGTGGTTCCTTTCGTGAAGCGGATGCCTGCTCAGCGCACGGTGCCGCGGCGGAACAGGTTGACGATGGCCAGCAGGATCACAGCGCCGATCAGCGAAGCGATCAGACCACCGACACTGAAGTCGTTCTGATTGATCGTGCCGCTGCCGAGCAGGGGAGCAATGAGCCAGCCACCAAGCATCGAGCCGACGATACCGACGATCACGTTGAGCAAAGCGCCTTGCTTGGCGTCCGTCCGCATGATCATGCTGGCAATCCATCCGATGATGCCGCCGACAACCAGCCAGATGATGAAGTTCATACCCGTTCTCCCATTGATGATGTTGAAGTCGCAAGAATGGCTTGCGCCGCGGCGGTGTCAGGTAGGACGGCGCCACTTCGTCGAGTACGTCAGTGTCTGTCGAGTGCTGGGCTCATGTGTGCCACGGCAAGACTGATTGCAACTTGGATGAACGCGCAGGCCTGCAGTGCATGTGCATTGGATGTGCGGCACCTGGCGCAGATCAACAAGCTTCGGGGGCGCGGCGTGGAGGGAGGTGTGCGTCGTGTGAATGCGGTGCCGGTCACGCACGCAGAGACACATGCCCGAGGCCGGTAAGCCACGGGGCATGAGGTATATGACAACTTAGTCTTTGCAGAACGAGTGGCAGTGCACTGTTCTAAAAACCATAGCAAGAGAGCCATGGTGCCCGGGGCCGGAATCGAACCGGCACGCCTTGCGGCGGGGGATTTTGAGTCCCCTGCGTCTACCAATTTCACCACCCGGGCTGGCGGAAGCAAGACTCGAATTATGGCACAGTGCGAAGGATGAAATACCCAACCATCGAAGACACGATCGGCCGCACGCCGCTGGTGGCACTGCAGCGGATCGGGGCCGCGGAGAACCTTGCGCGTGGCAATGTCCTGCTCGGCAAGCTTGAAGGCAACAATCCGGCCGGTTCGGTGAAAGACCGGCCGGCGCTCTCGATGATCAAGCGCGCCGAAGAGCGCGGCGAGATCAAGCCTGGCGACACGCTGATCGAGGCGACTTCCGGCAACACCGGCATCGCGTTGGCCATGGCGGCGGCGGTGAAGGGCTACCGCATGGTGCTGATCATGCCGGAAGA
>JAQGNA010000651.1 GCA_028292075.1 Rhodoferax sp.
CGGCAATGCAGCGGCGTGGCGGATGGATCCTGGCCTGGGGCGTGCTGGCCGCGCTCGGCGGCCTGGCCCTGGCGCGCCACGAACTGGCCAGCCAGCGCGAAGCCTTCGAGACCGACGCCCGCATCGCCCACCGCCTGCTGAGCCAACGCGCCGTGCAGCAGGACGCCGTGCTCGCCACGTTGGCGCTGCTGCAGCCCGCCGGCAACGCCGGCACCAGCGGGCCGACCGCCCAGCCCGAACAGCGGCTGTCATCGGTGTATCCGCAGATCCTCGAAGTGCTGCGCCGGGGGCCGGGCGAGGCCTGGCCGACCGAAGTACCGGCGGCGCGAGCCGCGCTGGCCGAAGCCGAGGCGGTGTCGCGCAAGGCCGGGCGCGTGGCGCTGGCGGTTTCGCACCTGGCGGTGGGCCGCTACCGGCTCGTCTTGGGCGCCGACCCGAACAGCTATGCGCTGCTGATCGACGTCGGCACCATGCTGCCCTGGAGCGAATGGCCGATGCCGCGCGACAGCACACCGGTGCGGCTGACGCTGACCCAGGAGGGGCAGGTGTTCGTGGTGCAACCGGGCCGCGTCCGCGACGATGCTCTGAGCGGCTGGCAATTTGAATTCCACAAGCACCTGGCCACCGACAGCCAGCCGTTCGACGTGCACGCGGTGCGCCAGGTCGGCTGGGGCGAACTGCCCTGGGCCTGGATGCTTGCCTGGGCCGCGGGCATGGCCCTGCTGCTGTGGGCCCTGCAGGCGGCATGGCATCAGCGCGCCCAGCGGCGTCGAGCCGAAGAATTGCTGCGGCTGGGCCAGGTGGCGCGCCTCAACACCCTGGGCGAACTGGCCGCCGGCATGGCGCACGAACTGAACCAGCCGCTCACCGCCGTGCTGGCCAACACGCAGGCCGCCCGCCGGCTTCTCGACGAAGATCCGCCGGAGATCGCCACCGCCCGCAACGCCATGGCCCAGGCCGCCGAACAGGCGCGGCGGGCCGCCACCGTGGTGGGCCGGCTGCGCCGCGCGGTGGAGCGGCCCGACCTGGCCGGCCAGCTGGTGCCGGTGAAGCTGCAAGATGCGGTGCGCGAGGTGCTGTACCTGCTGGAGCCGGAATGCCAGCGCCATGGCGTCGTGCCACGGCTGCAGGCGGCCCCTGGCGCAGAGGTGACGGTGCTGGCCGAGCCGGTGGCGCTGGAGCAGATCGTGCACAACCTGGTGATGAACGCCTTGCAGGCGCTGGCCGGCGTGCCCGGAGGTCAACGCCTGTTGACGCTGCACATCGCCAGCGCCGGCGGCTTCGGCACGCTGACCGTGCAGGACAGCGGCCCGGGCATTCCGGCCGAGGTGATGCCGCGCATCTTCGAGCCGTTTTTCTCCACCCGCGACGGCGGCCTGGGCCTCGGCCTGAACCTGTGCGAAAGCCTGGCGGGCAACATGGGCGGCAGTCTATCCGCGAGCAATGCGCCGCCGCACGGTGCGGCGCTGCGCCTGTCGCTTCCATTGTCATCATGAACACCACCTTCGCCCCGCTGATCCACCTGATCGACGACGACGCGGCCGTGCGCGACAGCCTGGCGCTTTTGATCGGCACCGTGGGCCTGCGCGTCGAGCGCTGGGCCGATCCGCAAGCCTTCCTCGCGCAGTTCGACCGCCAGGACATCGGCGCCATCGTGCTCGACGTGCGCATGCCGGGCATCAGCGGCCTGACGGTGCTCGACACCCTGGTGGCGCAGGGCGTGGACCAGCCGGTCATCATGCTCACCGGCCACGGCACGGTGGAAATGTGCCGGCGCGCGTTCAAGTCCGGCGCGGCCGAATTCCTGGAGAAGCCGGTGGACGACGAGGCGCTGATCGAGGCGCTGCAGAGCGCGGTGCGCCAGCATGTCCGCTCGCGTGAACGCCATCAGGCCGACCGGCAGGCATGCGAGCGTTATGCGCAACTCTCCGAACGCGAACGCGAGGTGCTGGGGTTGATCGTCTCCGGGTTGACCAACAAGGAGATCGGCCGCGCGCTGGCCGTGTCGCCGCGCACGGTGGAGACGCACCGGGCGAATCTGTTCGCCAAGCTGGAGGCTGAGTCGCTGGCGCAGTTGATTCGGGGGTATGCGGCGTTGGCGGATGAGGGGTGAGTGACGGTTGGAACGAGGACGAAGTTGCTTCGGCTGGAGGGCCAACAAGGTTAGGCCAGTCGTGCAACTTGAATTGCGCTGCGGCGCAGATGCCCCCGAGGCGCTCTAGCGACGGTTCAGGCCTTGCCGTCCTGGCCGCCACTGCCTGGTTGCAGCAGGTCCCAGAGGTTGCCCCATGGATCCCGGAACATCGCGACCTTGCCGTACGGCTGTCGCGAAGGTTCCCGCACGAAGACCACGTCGTTCTCCTTGTACGACGCGTAGTTCCAGTTGAAGTCGTCGGTGCAGAGGAAGAGCTTTCCATGCGGTGCGTAACGCAAGCGTCCCGGCTCGAAGCTCAAGAACGCAATTTCCGCTTCAGAGCCGGCAGGCTACAGGCTACAGGCTACAGGCGGACAGACCTTCTTTCCTTTTGCCAAGACTTTAAGCCGACGAGTTTGATGAGAAGTTTCCGTCTTGCCCCCTTCGCTTCAACTCCGCGAAGGCTGACATACAGATTGCCGAGAAGGGACAGCACGAACTCCTCGACGGTTGCGTCGGCGTTTAGCGTGACCGATTGGCCGTTGCCGGCCTTTGCAACCGCACCGAG
>JAQGNA010000701.1 GCA_028292075.1 Rhodoferax sp.
GGGCAATAGCCGATGCCGAGGTGCGCGATGCGGTGGGTGGGCATGCCCACGGTTTCGGTGCCGTGCACCTTGACGGAGCCGGTGCGCCGGCCGGTGAGGCCCATGACCGCGCGCATCGTGGTGGTGCGGCCGGCGCCGTTGCGCCCGAGCAGGGTGACCACCTCGCCGGGCTGCACGACCAGGTCGACGCCATGCAGCACGTGCGATTCGCCGTACCAGGCCTGCAGCCCGCTGATTTCGAGGGCCGCCGTCATGCCGTCATGTCCGGGGTGGGACCGCCGGGCCGCGCGACGGCAAAAATACCATCGGTGGCTTGCATCAGTGCGCTCCCTGCAGCTGGCCGGCGGTGGTGCCCATGTAGGCCTCCATCACCAGCGGATTGCGCGAGACTTCGGCATACGGCCCTTCGGCCAGCACGGCGCCGCGCTGCAGCACGGTGATGGTGTCGGCAATCGTTGACACGACCCCCATGTTGTGTTCGACCATGAGGATGGTGCGGCCCTTGGAGACCTTCTTGATGAGTTGGGCCACGCGGTCCACGTCCTCATGGCCCATGCCCTGCGTGGGTTCGTCGAGCAGCATGAGCTCCGGCTCCATGGCGAGCGTGGTGGCGATCTCGAGGGCACGCTTGCGGCCGTACGGCAGATTGACCGTGGTCTCGTCGGCCAGGTCCTCGAGCCCGACCTCGGCCAGCAGTTCGCGAGCGCGGCCCTCGAGGGGGCGCAGCGAACGTTCGCTCTTCCAGAAGTGGTAGGACGTGCCCAACTGCCGCTGCAGGCCGAGCCGCACGTTCTCGAGCAAGGTGAGGTGCGGAAACACCGCGGAGATCTGGAACGAGCGGATCACCCCGCGACGTGCGATCTGCGCGGGGCGTTCGCGGGTGATGTCGGTGCCGTTGAAGAGGATCTGGCCGGTGGTCGGCTCGAGAAATTTCGTCAGCAGATTGAAACAGGTGGTCTTGCCGGCGCCGTTCGGGCCGATCAGCGCATGAATGGACCCGCGGTGCACCGACAGGTTGACCTTGCTCACGGCGGTGAAGCCCTTGAACTCCTTGGTGAGTTCGCGTGTTTCAAGAATGATGTCCGCCATCGTGCCGTGTGGGTTCCCGAGGTTGGTGACGACCGGCCTCCGCCCCAATGATGCGAACGATTCGGTCAGAATCTTCAACGATCGTACGGTTCGCCCTCCGCGCAATGCACTAGGAAAAACGCCTACCAATGTCGTCGAAGCTACAAACCCAGGGTAAACAGGGGCTGCCTCGGTCCCGCCAGTGACAGCCTCAGGCCACACGCACAAAAGCCCGGAGCCGCTTTGAAACGACTCCGGGCTTTCAAGGGCGGCACCGCTGGCAGCCGCAGGACTTCAGTGCGCGCCGGCCGCGGCGTCGCCCCCTGCCCCGCCCATCTGCGGGCGGGCCATCCACACCAGCGGCACCAGCAGAAGAAACAGCAGCGCCGATGCGTAGAACACGTCGTTCGCGGCCAGCATGAAGGCTTGCTGGTCGACCAGGCGGTTGATCTGAGCCAAGCCCTGGTCCGGCGTCATGCCGGCCGCGGCAAAGCCGGAGATGGCGGCATTCGCGGCCTGGCTGCCGACGTTGACGGACTCGGTGAGTTGCGCATGGTGCAACGCGGCGCGGTTTTCCCACACGGTCGTGGCAATCGAGGTACCGAACGCGCCGGCCGTGATCCGCACGAAGTTCGACAAACCCGAGGCCGCCGGAATGCGATCAGGCGTGAGCCCGGAGAGCGTGATCGTCAGCAGCGGGATGAAGAAAAACGCCATGGCCACGCCCTGGACGATGGTAGGCACCATGATGGTCGCTTCATCGGCCGAGGTGTTGAAGTTCGACCGCATCCACAGCACCAGCGCGAACACCAGGAAGGCGAAGGTGGCGAAGCGCCGCGGGTCGATCTTGCTCACGTTCTTGCCCACCCAGGGCGAGAGCACGATGGCCATCAGGCCGACCGGCGCCAGCACGAAGCCGGCCTGCGTCGAGGTGTAGCCCATGAACTGCTGCAACCACAGCGGCAGCAGCACCACGTTGCCGAAGAACAGCCCGTAGCCGACCGAAATGGCGATGGTGCCAGCCCAGAAGTTGCGCCGCGTGAACAGCCGCAGGTCGACCACCGGGTGCTTCTCGGTCAGCTCCCAGGCGACAAAGAACGCGAAGCCGACCAAAGCCACCACGCCCAGCGTGATCACCTCGGCCGAATGGAACCAGTCGAGCTCCTTGCCCTTGTCGAGCATGATCTGCAGGGCGCCCACCCAGATCACCAGCAGGGCCAGTCCCACGCCGTCGATCGGCAACTGCTTGGTCTGCGTCTCGCGCTTGCGGTAGAGCATCCAGGCGGCCGACGCCGACAGCATGCCGACGGGGATGTTGATGTAGAAGATCCACGGCCAGGACATGTTGTCGGTGATCCATCCGCCGAGCAGCGGCCCCATCACCGGGGCGACCAGCGTGGTCATGGCCCACATCGCCATGGCCGTGCCGGCCAGCGCCTTGGGATAGCTCGAAAGCAGCAGCGACTGCGACAGCGGAATCATCGGCCCGGCCACGAAGCCCTGCAGGATGCGGAAGGCGATCAGCGTGGTCATGTTGGGCGCCAGGCCACACATCCACGAGGCGATGACGAACAGGATGACGCTGGCCACGAACAGCCGCACCTGGCCGAAGCGCTGGGAAAGCCAGCCGGTGAGCGGCACCGCGATGGCATTGGCCACGGCGAAACTGGTGATGACCCAGGTGCCCTGGTTCGGGCTGACGCCCAGGTCACCGGCGATGGCCGGCAGCGACACGTTGGCGATGGACGTGTCGAGCACGTTCATGAACGTGGCGGCGGCCAGCGCGATGGTGC
>JAQGNA010000694.1 GCA_028292075.1 Rhodoferax sp.
CGGTCTCTTGGCAGTAAAACTGTATGGATGTACAGTAAGTTTAGCCCCTGAGACGGAGCGCCTGCAAGGGCTGAACGGCAGAATTCTTCACCATATACCCAGTATGATCTGAGGGCGTCCCCAATGAACTTTGCGGAACGTTCCGCAAGATGGTTCAAAATTGATAGCAGCGCAACAAGCGTACAAGCATCTGCCCGTAGCTCAGTCGGATAGAGCATCAGCCTTCTAAGCTGAGGGTCACAGGTTCGATCCCTGTCGGGCAGGCCACCAATCTACGGCGATCACCCGCAATCACTCGCGTTCAGCCCCGCTTACCGCGCTGCAGCGCCCGAAATGTGATGGTTTTCAAGCACCGTGCTGCTCGGCTGCGCCGTGTTCAGTGCGCTGTCCTACGCTACCATGCGTGGCACCCCTTTTGGAGAACGCCGCATGCCCCATTCCGCCAGCCCGCATCTTGCGGCGCGCGGCCGACCGAGCCAGCTGTGGTCGTGGATCACCGTGTTGGGCGTTCTGGTGGCTGGCGCTGCGCTGTCGGTGCAGGAGTCGCGGCGGATCCAGGCAGGGGAAGACGCGCTTCTGCGGCGCAATTTCGACAAGGATGTGGATGACGCGGTCGCCCTCGTGCGGGCAGGGGTGGCGGCCCAGGAGCAATTGCTTCGCGCGGGTCTGGGGCTCTATAGCTCTTCCGAAGACGTGAGTCGCATCGAATGGCACACCTTCGCCCAGGAAATGCGGCTGCGCGATCGTTACCCGGGGCTGCGGTCCCTCGGATATGCGGCGCGGGTCGTGCCGCCCGGCCAGGACAAAGCCGAGCGGACGCAGGTGGTTTACGTGGAGCCACTCGAACCGAGCGCGCCGGACAGCGCCCACAACGCCGCCCTGATCGGCCTGGACATGCAGGCGCTGCCGGCGTTGCAATCGGCCATGGTCGTGGCACGCGACAGCGGCGAGGCGACCCTGTCTGCGAAGCTCGAGCTTGTGGGCATCCAGCCTCACGAAGCGACCCAGGTGCAGGCGGTGATGTACATGCCGCTCTACGGGGCCGACCGCGCCGCGCTGGCCGACACCCAGGGAAGACGCACCTCGCTCAAGGGTTTTGTGTTCGGCTTTTCACGCATGGACGAACTGGTGGAAAGCGCCTTGCGTGGACAGGTCGACGGCATGGCGGTCGAGATGTTCGACGGCAGCCTGCCGGTACCGGATCTGCGGCTTTACAGCGCCCGGATTCCGTCCGCGGCTGCGCCTGTTGCCACGCTCGACCGCACCGTGCAGTTCGACATGGCCCAGCGGCCCTGGACCCTTCGATTCCAGGCGTTGCCGACCTATGCCGCCACGATGCCCGCCGGCAGGTCGAACTCGGTGCTGGTGTCGGGCCTTCTTGTGACCTTGCTGTTCGGCACCGCGTTGGGCATTCTTGCGCGGTTGAGAGCTGGCGCCGAGCACCGCGCCGCTTCCTTGGGGTCGGCTTTCCGGCGCAGCGAGGCGAGGGCGCAGACGATCGTTGCACACACTGCCGAAGGCATCCTCACCGCCGACGCCGCAGGGCAGGTGCTCACTGCGAATCCTGCGGTCGAGGCGATGTTCGGTGTACAGGCGCAGCCTCTGGTTGGGCGGCAGATGGGTGCCGTGCTGCCGCTGTCGCTTGAGGAGTTGTCTGCTGTCGGCAACAGCGAGACGCTTCGGCGCGACCTGAGCTGCTGCCGGGAAGACGGCCGTGAGATCCAGGTCCGCGCCGCGGTCAGCGTGATGTTGCTCGATGGCCAGCGCGGCTACGTGGTGATCCTGAGCGACCTCACCGAGCATGTCCTCGCCGAACAGGCGGCGGCCCGCATTGCGCAGCTCAATACGGCGATCCTGCAAAGCGCACCGTTCATGGTGATCAGCACCGACAAGGACGGCCGGATCCAGAGCGTCAACGCAGCCACCGAACGCATGCTGTGGTACCGGCGCGATGAGCTGGTGGGACGCAGCGTGTTCGACACCTTGCTTCTGCCGGAGGAGCTTGCGGCGCATGCCGCCCAGGCGTCGCTTGACCTGGGCATGGCGGTGCCGCCCAGCGCGATGGGAGCACGCGCCTTGCGCGGGTTGGCCGATGAGAGCGAATGGACCCTGCTGCGCAAGGACGGCTCGGCGCTGCCCGTGAACATGGCCGTGGCCGCCATGCGCGACGCACGCGGCCTGCCGACCGGCTTCGTCGGCATTGCCTACGACATCAGCGAACGCAAGCGCTCGGAGAGCTACATTCGGCACCTCGCCCATCACGATGCGCTCACTTCGCTGCCCAACCGGCTGTTGCTGCAGGACCGCGTGGAGGTTGCCATCGAGCATGCCAAGCGCAGCCAGAAGCAGGTGGGTGTCATGCTGCTCGACCTCGATCATTTCAAGCAGATCAACGACTCGCTGGGCCATGGTGTGGGCGACGCGGTGCTGCAGGAGGTGGCGACGCGCTTGCGCAGCACGGTGCGCCAGTCGGACACCGTGGCGCGCATGGGGGGCGACGAATTCTGCGTGGTATTGAGTGACATGGATGACCCCGGCGAAGCCACCCTGGTGGCCCGCAAGATCCTCGAGGCAGTCCGTCCCGCGATGGTGCTGGGCCCGCGCGAGCTGCACATCACCGTGAGCATCGGCATTGCGGTGTATCCCGACCAGGGCAGCGACCTCGCGACCCTGCTGCAGAATGCCGACATCGCGATGTACGCGTCGAAGAAGCAGGGGCGCAACGCCTTCGAATCGTTCGAGTCCGGCATGCAGGCCGATTCGACGCTGCGCATGACGGTGGAGGAGGGGCTGCGCGCGGCCCTCGCCCGCGGTGAGTTCCTGTTGCACTTCCAACCGAAGGTGGACCTCGACGACGGCCATCTGCTGGGTGTGGAAGCCCTGCTTCGCTGGCAGAGGCCGGGCCATGGGCTGGTGGCCCCTTGCGACTTCATCTCGATGGCGGAAGACTCGGGCCTGATCGCGCCGATCGGCGAATGGGTGCTGCGGCAAGCCTGTGCCGATGCGGTGCGGCTGCAGGCACGGCTCGGTTTTCCGGTGCCGATGGCGGTCAACATGTCGCCGCGGCAATTTCGTCAGCCTGAGCTGCTGCAACTGGTTGGCTCCGTGCTGGCCGAGTCAGGGCTGGCGCCGGAACATCTCGAACTGGAAATCACCGAGAGTGTCCTGATCGACGACCCGGAAGTGGCGGCCGAAATGCTGCAGGCGCTGCACCGCACCGGGGTGCGGCTCACCATCGACGACTTCGGCACGGGGTTTTCGAGCCTCAGCTACCTGCACCGCTTTCCGGTCAGCACGCTGAAGATCGACCAGAGCTTCATTGTCGACCTGGCAACCAACCGCTACAGCGAGGCCATCGTGGCGTCCGTGGTGGGGTTGGGTCGTTCACTGAAGCTGCGGGTGATTGCGGAAGGCGTCGAAACGAAGGCGCAGCACGAACGGCTCCGATCACACCACTGCGAAGGCGGGCAGGGTTATCTGTTCAGCCATCCGCTGCCGTTCGAGGCGCTCTGCGCCTTGTTGCACGAGAAGCACGGCCTGATCACAGCCGAGGCCTAGTTGCCTGGGTGGATCAGCCCGCGGGCCGGCGTTCATGCTGGGTCTTGCCGAACAGCACCTCGCGTGCCTTGTCGTCGGTAATGGGCTTGCGCAGATCGGCCAGCACGGCGACGCCGCGCTGCACCGCCGGGCGCTCCCCAACACGGTCGAACCAGGCTTTCAGGTGCGGGTAGTGGGCCCAGTCGATGCCCTGGTTCTGCCAGCTGCGCAGCCACGGAAAAATGGCGATGTCCGCAATGCTGTAGTTCGCACCGGCAATGTACTTGTGGCCGGCCAGCTGGGTGTCCATCACGCCGTAGATTCGCCGCGCTTCGTTGGTATAGCGGTCGATGGCATAGTCGATCTTTTCAGGCGCGTACATGCGGAAGTGGTGGGCCTGGCCGAGCATTGGGCCGACGCCACCCATCTGGAACATCAGCCACTGCAGAACTTCGAACTTCTGCCGGTCCGATCTGGGCATGAACTTGCCGGTCTTGCTCGCAAGGTACAGCAGGATTGCGCCCGACTCGAACAGCGAGAAAGGTTTGCCGTCAGGTCCGTCCGGGTCGACGAGGGCTGGAATCTTGTTGTTGGGGCTGATCTTCAAAAAGTCGGGCTTGAATTGGTCGCCGGTGCCGATGTCCACCGGGATGGCGGTGTAGGGGAGCTTGCACTCCTCCAGCATGATGTGGACCTTATGGCCGTTCGGCGTGGGCCAGGAATAGACTTCGATCATCAGGTGGTCTCGCGGTGATGCATGGTGCCGCCAACGGGGCGGACGGCAAACCCAGCGACTCTAGGCGAAATTGCGATTCTTGGCAGGGGCAAGGGCCGGCTCCGCACCGCCCCTGACCGCCCCTCTGCCGGTCTTTGTCAGCTGCCGCGGGTGATCGGCATTTCCACTTCGCGTGGATGAAGCGCGTACTTGCCCAGCTCCAGCTTGGCAATGGCGTTGCGGTGGACTTCGTCCGGTCCGTCGGCAAAGCGCAACGTGCGCGCCACAGTGTAGGCGTAGGCCAGGGGGAAGTCATCGCACATGCCGCCGCCGCCATGGGCCTGCATCGCCCAGTCGATCACCTGGCAAGCCATGTTGGGCGCAACCACCTTGATCATGGCAATTTCGTTCTTGGCAACCTTGTTGCCGGCGATGTCCATGAGCCAGGCGGCCTTGAGGGTGAGCAGGCGCGCCATGTCGATCTTGCAGCGGGCCTCGGCAATGCGCTCCTGGGTTACGGTCTGCGCCGCCACCGGCTTGCCAAAAGCGACGCGTGACGAGGCGCGTTTGCACATCAACTCAAGGGCCCGCTCGGCCAGGCCGATCAGCCGCATGCAGTGGTGAATGCGTCCGGGCCCGAGGCGGCCCTGCGCGATCTCGAAACCACGGCCCTCGCCGAGCAGGATGTTGCCGGCGGGCACACGCACGTTGTCGAACACCATCTCCATGTGGCCATGCGGCGCATCGTCGTAGCCCATGACGGTCAGCGGGCGGATGAGTTTGACGCCGGGCGCGTCGGCCGGCACCAGGATCATGCTTTGCTGTGAATGGCGTGGCGCCTCCGGGTCCGTCTTGCCCATGGTGATATAGACCGCGCAACGCGGATCTCCGGCCCCGGAGATCCACCATTTCCGGCCGTTGATGACATAGTCGTCGCCCTGCCGCTCGATGCGCGTTGCGATGTTCGTCGCATCGCTCGAGGCCACGTCGGGCTCGGTCATGGCGAAGGCCGACCGGATGCGACCTTCAAGCAGCGGCTTGAGCCAGCGCAGCTTGTTCTCTTCGGAGCCATAGCGGGCGATGGTTTCCATGTTTCCGGTGTCCGGCGCCGAGCAGTTGAACACCTCGGGCGCCCATGGCACCCGGCCCATGATCTCGGCCAGCGGTGCGTATTCCTGGTTGGTCAGGCCGGCGCCCTCGAAACCGGCGGCCGCGGCGCTGTCGACCGGCAGGAACAGGTTCCACAGGTCCGCAGCCTGCGCCTTGGTCTTGAGGTCCTCGATGGTCTGCAGCGGCGTCCAGCGCCGGCCTTCGGCCGTGTGCGCCGCGAGTTCCTCGGCGAAACGGGCTTCGGCAGGGTAGATGTGATCGCCCATGAACTGCAGCAGGCGCGTCTGCAATGCCTTGGTCTTGGGTGAGTAGTCGAAGTCCATTCGGTGTCTCCAGGTGACGATGGAATGCCAGGCAGTGCCTTGCGGTCGGCGTGGCGTCTGTGACTCAGGCCTTCTGGGCGAACTGCCAGGCCATTTCCGCGAGAGGCCTGGCACCGGCTGCCGAGGCCACCGCTTGCGCGCTCGACGCGGTGCCCGCCTCCACGCGCTTGGCAATGCCCTGCAGGATGGCGGCGAGGCGAAACAGGTTGTAGGCCATGTAGAAGTTCCAGTCGGCCTGGAGCGCCTCGAAGGTGGTGATGCCGGTGCGGTCGCAATAGCGTCGCATGTATTCGTGTTCCTGCGGGATGCCCAGGCTTTCTACGTCCAGGCCACCGATGCCGCGGAACGCGCCGGGGGCGATGTGCCAGGCCATGCAGTGGTAGCTGAAGTCGGCCAGGGGATGTCCCAGCGTGGACAGTTCCCAATCGAGTACCGCCATCACGCGCGGCTCGGTCGGGTGAAACATCAGATTGTCGAGACGGAAGTCGCCATGCACGATGCTGGTCTTGCCTTCGTCTCTGGCGCTGGCTGGCATGTGGCCGGGGAGCCATGCCATCAGCTGGTCCATGGCCGGAATCGGCTGCGTGACGGAGGCGACGTATTGCCTGCTCCAGCGCCCGATCTGCCGCTCGAAGTAGTTGCCCGGCTTGCCATAGCCCACAAGGCCGCGTGCGGCGAAGTCGACCTTGTGGAGTGCGGCGATCACGCGGTTCATCTCGTCGTAGATCTCGGCCCGCTGTGGCTTGGTCATGCCGGGCAGGGCCTGGTCCCAAAGGACGCGACCCTGCATGAACTCCATCACGTAGAAGGCACGGCCGATGACCGATTCGTCCTCGCACAGGCAGAACATGGCGGGCACCGGCACGTCGGTGCCGTGGAGCCCGCTCATCACGGCGAATTCGCGCTCCACCGCATGGGCCGACGGCAGCAGCCTGGCGGCGGGCCCCGGCTTGGCGCGCATGACATAGCTGCGCGCCGGCGTGAGCAGCTTGTAGGTGGGGTTCGACTGGCCGCCCTTGAAGATTTCCACCTCGAGCGGACCTTCGAAGCCGGGCAAATGCCGCAGCAGCCATGCCGTCAGCGCCGCTTCGTCGAACGCCTGGGCTCCGGAGACGGCGCGCGTGCCCTCGAAATGCTGGAAGTCGGTCATGGTGTGGGTGGCCCGTATGAAAGTGGTGGCCACGCGCCACCGTTGCGGAGACTCAGACGTCGGCGTCGACGATGCGCATCAGCGCGTCGCGGTTGCGCACCGTCAGCCCTGCCGGCTCGATGCGGATGACTTCGTCGCGCTCCATCGCCTTGAGTTCCTGGTTCACGCGCTGGCGCGACGCGCCCAGAAGCTGCGCCAGTTCCTCTTGCGCCAGTTGAAGGCTGATGCGCACCTCGCTGGCGTTGGCAAGGCTCGGCACCCCGTAGCTGCGCACCAGGTGGATCAGTTGCTTGGCGAGGCGCGCCCGGAGCGGCAGCGTGTTGAGGTCTTCCACCAGGCCGAAGAGCTGGCGTATGCGCCGCGCATGCAGGCGCAGCAGGGCTTCGTACAGTTCGGTATGGGCCGCGAGAATCTTCTTGAAGTCGGCCTTGGCCACGCACAGGATGGTGGTGTCTCCATGGGCATAGGCATCGTGCGTGCGGCGGTCGCCGTCGAAGATCGCCACGTCGCCGATCCAGATGCCGGGCTCCACATAGGTCAGCGTGATCTGCTTGCCCGATACCGAAGTCGAGCTCACGCGCACCGCGCCGAGCGCACAGGCGATCCATTCGTCCGGCGGCTCGCCTCGGGCCGCGATCAGCTCGGCGTCTTTGTAGCGTTTGACGTATGCGCATCGAAGGATGTCATGGCGGAGCGAGGGGGAGAGGGTTGAAAACCAGCGTCCCGCGTTGATCGCGGCACGTTCCTCGATGGTAAGAATCGGTTCGTCCATGGCCTGTCTTGTCTGTGACTGGGTTGGGCGGGTGCGGAGGGCTCTGCACCGGCTGCAATCATGGCGCATTGTCAGGCCGGCCATGGGCCGTGCACCACAGGGTTGTCACCTGAGTGTCTGATGCTGCACGGCGACAACGATGGGCTTCAGTTGCACCTCTGCGGGCGGAGCCCCGGACGGACGCTCAGTCGTAGCGCGGCGTCTGCTTGTTCAGGAAGGCGTCGATGCCGGTGCCGGCATTGGCGTGGTAGAGATTTTTGACAAAATGGTTGCGCTCCTGGCCGAGCTGGTGGGTGAGCGTGGCGTCAGCCGCGTCATGGACCAGTTCCTTGATGCTCGCCATGACGTTGGGCGCGCGGGCGTTGACCCGTTCGGCGAGTGTCAGTGCTTCAGCAAGGGCCTGTCCGTCATCGGCCAAGCGGTTGACCAGCCCGAGTGCCTGGAGCCGCTCGGCGCCGATTCGCTCGCCCATCATCAAAAGTTCGGTGGCGAGCTGGCGCGGAAGGGCGCGGGCCAGGCTCCAGGTGGCGCCGCCGTCCGGCGACAGGCCAACGCTGCTGTAGGCCATCACGAAGATCGCGTTGCGCGCGGCCACGACCATGTCGCAGGCAAGCACCAGCGAGAAGCCGGCGCCAGCGGCCGCGCCTTCCACTGCCGCAATCACCGGCTTGGGGAAGGTGCGGATCGCCTCGATCCAGTTGTGCAGCCCCTCGATGCTCAGTGCCGGCCCCTCGGCGGGTTGCTGCCGGCTCTCGCGGAGCCGCAGCAGGTTGCCGCCGGCACAAAAGGTGTTGCCCTCGCCGGTGATGACGACGCTGCGGATGTCTGGGCTGCTTTCGGCGACGCTCAGTGCTTCCACCCCGGCCGCGTAGATCTCGGGCCCGAGCGCGTTGCGATGCTCTGGGTTGCTGAGGGTCAACACCATGGTCTGGCCATGGCTTGTGCTTTTAAGTTCGGCTGGCATGCGGTTTCGGTGAGTGGCGGTGGCGCGGGCGATGGACTGTGAGGTGGCTCGAAAGGTGGCGTTTGAGTGAGTGCGCGGTTAAGTCTCGACGTGCCGCAGGCTGAGCCCGATCGCGCCGCGACGGCGCAGCCAGGGGCTGGGGCGATAACGTGGATCGCCGTACACCGTCTGCAGGTTGAACAATACTTCGAGCACGTTGGTCGGGCCGTAGCGGTCGCCCATGGCCAGCGGGCCGAGTGGATAGCCCAGGCCGAGGGTCACGGCGGTTTCAAGGTCTTCAGGCGAGCAGATTCCCTGCTGGCACATGTCGGCCGCAATGTTGACGATGGTGGCCACCACTCGCTGGCTGACGAAGCCACCGCTGTCACGGATCACGCTCACCGGCTTGCCGTCGCGCGAGAAAAGGGCATGGGCAGCGTCCCGCATGTCGATGCGGGTGGCCGGGTTGGTGGCCAGCACCCGCCGCTTCGTGGCCGCGTCTTCCACCATCATGTCGATGCCGACGGTGCGGGCCGGGTCGAGCCGCTCCACCACCGCCACGGTTGTCACGTCGAAGCCCAGCGGTGCGACCAGGGTCAGCGCATGGGGCGAGGGCGAACTCTCGGTTTCGATCTTTGCGCCCAAAGTCACCAGCAGCTGAAGCAGTTCTGCGCGGCGGCCTGCGCGGGGCGACACCCAAACCGGCGGCATCTCCGCCACGTCAGGCACCGCTGGCTCGCTTGGCATCTGGGCCGCGCCGTCCACATAGCGGTAGAAGCCTTCGCCGACTTTCTTGCCGACCATGCCGCCGGCCAGCCGCTGCGCCGTGATCACACTCGGGCGGTAGCGCGGCTCTTCATAGTATTGGCGGTACACCGATTCCATGACCGGATGCGAGACGTCCAAAGCCGTCAGGTCCATCAGCTCGAATGGGCCCAGCTTGAAACCGATCTGGTCCTTGAGGATGCGGTCGATGGTGGCAAAGTCGGTGACGCTTTCCCCGACGATGCGAAGCGCCTCGGTGCCGTATCCACGGCCGGCGTGATTGACGATGAAACCAGGCGTGTCTTGCGCCTGCACCGGCGTGTGGCCCATCTGACGGGAATAGGCGGCGAGATCGGCAGCCACCCCCGGCGCCGTTTTGAGGCCGGCAATCACCTCGACCACCTTCATCAGGGGCACCGGGTTGAAGAAGTGAAAGCCGGCAAACCTTTGCGGGCGCTTCAATTTGGCCGCGATGGCGGTGATCGACAGCGAGGATGTGTTGGAGACCAGGACCGCCGATTCGGAAACGATGGCTTCAAGCTGCTGAAAAAGGGCCTGCTTGACCTCCAGCTTTTCCACGATGGCTTCAATGACCAGATCGCAGTCGGCAAGTTCTTCGATGGCCTTCGCGCAAGTGAGCTTCGATTTGGCCCGTGCGATCTGGTCCGCGTCCAGCCGTCCTTTTTCTTTCAATTTGTCCCATTGTGCGAAAACCGCTGTGCGCGCTGTTGTTATCGCGTCGGGTTGCAGGTCGAACAGTTTGACCGTGCTACCCGCTTGTGCTGCAATTTGCGCAATGCCGCGGCCCATGGCCCCAGCGCCAACGATTCCGATGGCGGGATACATAATTTTCATGTGGCGAATTATCACTTCCTGTATCTGATGGTATGGTGTGCTCGAAACCTAAAAAAAGTGTAAAAGATTGCAGTGAAATTTAAGCAAACGCTCATTGGTTCCACCCTGCTGGTTGTCGCTTTTGGCAGCTCCGCGCTCTCCCTGGGGCGGGCCCGTGGCGCGGTGGTGCTGGGGCAGCCACTGGACTTGTCCATCGACGTGCGGCTCGATCAGGCCGATGACGCCGTCGGTCAATGCTTTGAAGCGGAAGTGTTTCATGCCGACAGCCGCGTCGAAGGCAATCGCGTCCAGGTCACCGTTCAAAACATCACCTCATCGCTCGGTGCGGTGGTCCGAATCCGCTCCTCCGCCATCGTTGACGAACCGGTTCTCAGCGTCACGCTGCGCGCCACCTGCGGTCAGACCGCATCCCGCAAATACGATTTCCTGACCGACTTCCCGGTGGAGACCCGTGCGAACGCTGTGCCTACGGTCATTCCCGCGGCGATCACCGCGCCCGCGGCTGCAGCGTCCGATCAGGCTGGAAGGTCGCCGACCTCGGTGACAACCGGCACCGCGGCTGGTACGACTGCAGGTTCGTTCCCGTCACCAACAAGAAACGCCGGTGATGCGAACTTTCCGGCACCGGCGCAGCCGAGGCCCGTGACTGCGCCCCGGCCGCCCCGGCCCATTGCAGCGCAACGGCCTGCCACGCCGAAGCCAACGCCGATCCCACCCAAGGCTGCGGCACCAACTACGGTTCCAGCAGCGCCCGGCGCGCCGGCTGTGCAAGCTGCCCCGGTCGCGCCCATTGCGCAATCCGCGGCTCTGCCCAACCGTCCCCGGCTGCGCCTCGACCCGCCGACGGCTAACGAAGACCGCCAGGTGCCCCTCAAGTCGTCGAGCGAGTTGCTCAGCGCGCCAACCGACAACGCACAACAGCGCGCAGAGGCCACTGCCGCCTGGCGGTCGCTGAACCAGTTGCCGCCCGAGAACACCGTTCAAGACGAAAAAGACAAAGCGCGGCTGCAGGCGCTGGAGAACGAAAGCAAGTCGCTCCGTGCCAAGCTGGCCAAGAGTGAAGAAGACTTCCGTCTGCGCCTTGAACGGCTGGAGAGCAGCCGCTACGACGGCAATGTGGTCTATCTCCTGCTGGCGTTGCTGCTGGCGGCCCTTGCGGCTGCGGCGCTGTTCTGGAACCGCGCCCGCAAGAGCGATGCGCTTGCGGCTGACTGGTCGCGGCACAACGATCCGCTCGCCGCAGAAGCCGATGCGGCTGCGCTTGCCGCTGGCCCGGCCATGGTCTCGGCCCGCATGCCGCTGGCACCCGAGGCAAAGGCGTCACGCGGCCCGGGGCGTCCGGCATCCCCCGCGATGGCCGAGCCGGACATTGACGAATCGCTGTTCCAGGACCTGAAGAAGCTCAAGACGGTCACCTTGTCGCCTTCGCTGTCTACCGAGGCACTGCGGGCTCCGGCCTCAGCTGCCGCCACGCTGGCACCGGCTCCGGCCGCCAGGGGATTAGCGCCCGAAGACTTCTTCGATGTACAGCAGCATGCGGATTTTTTCGTTTCGCTGGGACAATACGAACAGGCCATCGACGTCCTGAAGAAGAACATCGACGAGAACATCGAGGTGAGTCCACTGGCTTACCTCGAGCTTTTGAAGATCTACCACACGCTGAGCCGCCAGGACGACTACAACGCGCTGCGCGCGAATTTCAACCGCATCTTCAACGGCAACGTCCCACCGTTTGCGTCGTTCAGCGACGAGGGCCATGGCCTCGAGGACTACCCTGCAGCGCTGATGGCCATCGAGTCGCATTGGGGCACGCCCCAGGTCCTGGACATCATCGAGTCGAACCTCTACCGCGACCCCGCGGCCCCATCGGCGCCCGCCTACGACCTTGCTGCCTACCGCGAGTTCCTGTTGCTCTACGCCATTGCGAAGACCATGGTGCGCCGCACCGGCCCGGGCGCCCCGGTTGATCTGCCAGGGAACCGAATCTCCCGGCCCGCGCCCATTGCGCCCATGTCCGCTCCCTTGGGGGCCGCGTCGGCTGTACCTGCTTTTGTCTCCGGTCAGGCTCCGGTTGCCGCTGCTACGCCAGCCCCGGTGTCGCGGCCTGAGCCACCGATGTTCGACCTGTCGTCAGCCGCCATGGTGCTCGACGAGCCCTTGCACCCGGAGCCGGTAGTGGGGGACGGCTTCCCGACCCAGCCAATGCTCCTGATGCCCGACACGGGCCTCGCCGAGCCGTCCTATCAACTGGCCAGCAACCCGCCACCTGCTTACCGCCAGCCCCTTGATCTGGACCTCGACC
>JAQGNA010000070.1 GCA_028292075.1 Rhodoferax sp.
GGACGACATGGGCCGCCTGGCCAGCGGCTTCATCGGCCGCCAGCAGAACGGCGCCTGGCACACCACCACGGCCAACCTCTGGGGCGGCCTGGCGCTGGAGAAGTTCTCGGCAAGGTTCGAGGCGACCCCAGTCACGGGCACGACGCGGGCCACGCTGGCCAGTGCCAGCGCCGCAGTCGACTGGAGCAAGGTGGACCGGGTGAAGGCGACGGACGCCGCCGGCGCGCCGAATGTCATCACCTGGTTCGGCGCTCCCGCATCGCCGGGCAACCTGCGCAACAACGGCATGTTCCTGCCGTGGACCGACGGCAAGGAGACGCTGAATGTCGTCCAGCAAGGCAGCGGCAAGCCGTGGCTCACGCTGCAGTCGGTGGCGGCCATCGAGTTGAAGGCGCCGTTCAGCGCGGGCTACCAGCTGAAGAAGACCATCACGCCGGTGGAACAGGCGGTGCCGGGCGTGTACACCCGAGGCGACGTGCTGCGCATTTCGCTCGAGGTGAATGCCTCCGCCGACATGACCTGGGTGGTGATCAGCGACCCGATCCCCGGCGGCGCCACCATTCTGGGGAGCGGCCTGGGTCGAGATTCGCAGATCGCCACCAGCGGCGAGAAGAAGACCGGCGCTGGCTGGCCGGCCTTCGAGGAGCGCAGCTTCGAAGCTTTCAGGAGCTACTACGAATACGTGCCCAAGGGCGTGCTGAAGCTCGAGTACACGGTGCGGTTGAACAACGTGGGCCAGTTCGCCATGCCGCCGAGCCGCGTCGAAGCCATGTACGCACCCGAGATGTTTGGGGAGATACCGAACGCGCGCGTGGCCGTGGTCGCGGCGAAGTGAAGCGACGGGCGTCGGTGGAATCAAAATGACGGCGAACGATCGTAACTTCCAGCTTCTACGCCTGCTTCAAATTTTAAGGAGACCATGATGGAAGCCACCACCAGCCCGGCCATGAAGGTTCAGGGCGCCTGCCATTGCGGGCAAATCCGCTTCGAAGCCGAGGTCGACCCGGCCCAGGTCAGGCTGTGCAACTGCACCGACTGCCAGGTGCTGACCGGAAGCGCCTTCCGGCTGTCCGTGCCGGCGCCCAAGGAAAGCTTTCGCCTTGCAAGCGGCCTGCCCAGCATCTACATCAAGACCGGCGACAGCGGCACGCCCCGGGCGCATGCCTTCTGCCCGAACTGCGGCACGCCGCTCTATGCCACCGCCGTGACCGAAGACCCGCCGAGCTACACGCTGCGCGTGGGCACGCTGGCGCAACGCGCGCAACTGCCGCCGAAGCACCGCATCTGGTGCCGCTCGGCCCTGGCCTGGGCGCAGGATGTGAGCGGTGTGCCAGGGCAGGACACGCAGTAGCCCGGCAGGCGCTGCAAGGCGGTTACAAGTCACCGCAGAGTTCGGCCGACAATGTGCCGCCCGCGCACCTGTCCACCTTCGAACCCCATGCCATCGCTGCTTCGTTCGCCACCACCGTCATCGGCCCCCAGGCTGTCGGCGGGCGGCGTGCGCCTGAAAACGTCGGCGCTGCTGCTCGCCGCGTTCGCCTGCGCGACGGCGCACGCGCTGCCAAGCTTCGACGAGGTGAAGCGTGATTTCCGTCCGAGCGACAGCCTGCTGCTCGACCGCGATGGCGAGGTGCTGCAGCGGCTGCGCACCGACACCACCGCGCGACGCGGGCAATGGGTGCCGCTGGCCGAAGTCTCGCCGGCGCTGCGCCACGCCATCCTGCTGAGCGAGGACAAGCGCTTCTATGAACACAGCGGGGTCGACTGGCGGGCGGTGTCGTCGGCCGCCTGGGGCAACCTGTGGAACCGCAAGACCCGCGGCGCCTCCACCATCACCATGCAACTGGCCGGCCTGCTCGACAGCGAGCTGCACATGGGGCCGAACGGCCGGAGCATGGCGCAGAAGATCGGCCAGACGCTGGCGGCCCGCGAACTCGAGGCGCATTGGCGCAAGGACCAGATGCTCGAGGCCTATCTCAACCTGGTGCCGCTGCGGGGCGAGATCGTCGGCATCGACGCGCTGAGCCGCAGCCTTTTCGGCAAGGCGGCGCACGGTCTCGACGAACGTGAATCGGCCATTGCCGCGGCGCTGGTGCGTGGCCCCAATGCGCGGCCCGCGCTCATCGCCCGCCGGGCCTGCGAAGTGCTGCACGTGATGCAGGCCAATGCCGTCGCCACCAAAGCGGCCGACTGCGCCGGGCTCGACGTCTTCGCCAGTGCCGTCGTGCAACAGCCGCGCCTCAGCGCCGGTGAAGGCATTGCACCGCACCTGGCGCGGCAACTGCTCAAAGCGGACAGCGCTGAGCCCGACGCCCGCCCGCCGCTCGCGGTCCGCACCACCCTGCGCGCCCCGCTGCAGCGGGTGGCCGTGGACACGCTTCGCCAGCAGCTGCGAGAACTGCGGGGCCGGCATGTGCAGGACGGCGCGGTGGTGGTGCTCGACAACGCCAGCGGCGAGGTGCTGGCCTGGGTCGGCTCGTCGGCGGAACTCAGTGCAGCGCCCGAAGTCGACGGCGTGCTGGCGCTGCGCCAGCCCGGCTCCACGCTCAAGCCCTTTCTTTACGCGCAGGCCATTGCCGAACACCGCGTGACCGCGGCCTCCCTGCTGGAAGATTCCGAAGCGCAGATCGCCACCGCCAGTGGCCTCTATATTCCGCAGAACTACGACCGCCATTTCAAGGGCTGGGTGTCGGTGCGCACTGCGCTGGCTTCGTCGCTCAACGTGCCGGCGGTTCGCACCCTGGTCATGGTGTCGCCGGACGCTTTCCAGCGGCAGCTCAAGGCGGTGGGCCTGCCGCTGAAGGAAGGTGGCGACTACTACGGCTACAGCCTCGCGCTGGGCAGCGCCGAGGTTTCCTTGCTGAGCCTGACCAACGCCTACCGCACGCTGGCCAACGCCGGCCAGTTCGGCCCCACCCGCATGTTGCCGACGGGCGGCAAGGCCAGAGCGGACGCGGCCCAGGCCATCGACCCGCGGGCCGCTTTCATCGTGGGTGACATCCTTTCCGACCCCAACGCCCGCGCCCTCACCTTCGGCGCCGACAGCATTTTGTCCACCCGCTTCTGGACCGCCGTCAAAACGGGCACCAGCAAGGACATGCGCGACAACTGGGCCATCGGCTGGTCGCAGCGCTACACCGTGGGCGTGTGGGTGGGCAATGCGGCAGGCGCGCCGATGTGGGACGTGAGCGGCACCAGTGGCGCCGCGCCGATCTGGGCCGCGGTCATGCAGCATTTGCACCGCGCCATGCCCAGCCGGGCGCCGGTGCCGCCGCGCGGCGTGGTGCAGCAGCCGGTGCAGTTCGGCGCCCAGCTCGAGGCGGCGCGGCAGGAATGGTTCATCGAGGGCACGCAGCAGCCGCTGTTCGCCACGGATGCGGGCGAGGCCGAGAGCGGCAGCAGCAACGGTAGTGGCGCCGCCACCGGCACGGCCCCCACGGCGCCCGCCGTGTCCATCGCGGCCACCGCGATGGCGCCGCCGCGCATCACTTCGCCGGCGCCGGGCAGCGTCATCGCGCTCGACCCCGACATTCCACCGCAGCACCAGCGCCTGCGCTTCACGGCCGACGGGCCCAGCCCGCGCTGGCGGCTGGACGGCAAGCCGCTGCCCACCGGCGCCGAGCAGCGCTGGCTGCCGTGGCCGGGCCGACATCGCCTGCAACTGGTGGATGCGCGTGGCACCACGCTCGACGAGATCCAGTTCGAAGTGCGCGGGGCCGGCGTGGCGGCGGGCCGCGCTGGCGAGGTGCGGGCGTCGCGCTAAAGGCCTAGTTCAACGCGATTCCACCCCAGCGGTCCAGCCGCCGCACGGGCCTGCGGGCCGTCTCCGCGTCAAGACCAGACGCGCAGCACCCGGCCGGTCTGCACGCCTTCCACGCTCCGGCAATAGGCCAGCGCCACGCGGGCCGCGGGCACCGGCTCGAAACCAGGAAAGAACGGACCGTAGACGGCCATCGACTCGCGCAGCACGTTCGGGCTGACCGCGTTGATGCGGATGCCGCGCTGCAGTTCCACGGCGGCCCCGCGCACGAAGCCGTCGATGGCGGCATTGACCGTGGTGGCGTTGGCGCCCTGGGCAATGGGCTCGTCGCTCACGATGCCGCTGGTGAGCGTGATCGAGCCGCCGTCGTTCAGGAAATGCTGGCCGGTCAGCGCAAGGTCGACCTGCCCGAGCAGCTTGTCGTGCAGGCCTTTCTGGAACTGCGCAGCGGTCATGGAAGACAGCGGGCCGAAGTGCAGCGAGCCGGTGGTCGAGACGATGGCGTCGACGCGGCCCACCCTGTCGAACAAGGCCTGCACTGTCTCGTGGCGGGTGATGTCCACCGGATGGCCGGCGCTCTGACGTCCGGCCTGTACTATTTCATGGCGTGGAGAGAGGGCTTCGACCACGGCGCGTCCAATGGTGCCACTGGCACCGATGACA
>JAQGNA010000146.1 GCA_028292075.1 Rhodoferax sp.
GGGCATTTCGGGGCAACGCCATGCCGACGGGGTGTGCCGCACCCGGGCGGATGTTGGCGTTGGACGATGCACCCGTGCGGCCTCGTCCGACAAGGGCCCGTGTGTGCGCTTCGAAGAATTAGCGACCAACAACACCCAAGCATTGCCCGAACCACCTCGAAAGGACCTCATGATGCCCCGCAACTCCCGCACTGCTCGCACCACCCGCACTTCACGCACTTCCCGCACCTCCGGCCACAGCGTCCGCCTCGCCCTGGTCCTCGCCGCCGCCAGCCTCTCCGCCATGGCCGCTCAGGCGCAGACCTCCGGCAGCACTTCCATGTCGGGCCGCACCTCGTGGCTGCCCTACACGCAGAACGGCTACGTCGGACTGAACCTCGGCCGGCCGCATTACTCGCTGGGTTGCGGTGCTGCGGGCAGCTGCGACAACCCCGACTTCTCCGGCAACCTTTATGTGGGCGGCAACTTCAACAATTTCGCCGGCATCGAACTCGGCTACCTGCACATGGGCAACATGGACCGCGGCGGCGGCACCACCCGCGCCCAGGGCCTGAACGTCAGCCTGGTGGGACGTGCCCCGGTGTGGAACGCGCTCTCGCTCTACGGCAAGGTGGGCGCCACATACGGCCGCACCAAGGTCGACGCGCCCGTGACCTCGGGCCTGACGACCGGCAAGGAAAGCGGCTGGGGCCCGTCTTACGGCTTCGGCGCCACCTACAACTTCACACCGCAGCTGGCCGGTGTGCTCGACTGGCAGCGCAACAAGTTCGAGTTCGCCGGCACGGGCCGGGAATGGGTGCGCGCCACCAGCATCGGCGTCCGCTACAGCTTCTGATCGCCGTGATGCGCTGACCGGCGCGTGCCGGTCGGCCGTCACGCAAGCGACCTGAGTCGAAGCGGCGCCGGTCCAGAATTCGGCGCATGGGAACCCTCTACCTCGTGCGCCACGGCCAGGCCTCGTTTGGCGCCGAAGACTACGATCAACTCAGTCCGCAAGGGATTCGGCAAAGCCGTCGACTGGGTGAATACCTCGCGTCCTCGGGTGTTGACTTCGAGGCGGCCCTGGTCGGCACATTGCATCGCCACACACAGACCTTCGCAGCGATTTGCGAAGGCATGGGTCGCACGCCTGCGGCTTTGCCCTGGCCCGGGCTCAACGAATACGACAGCGCTGCAGTCATCGCCACGGTGCATCCGCAGCCACTCGGTCCGGCCGACACGCCCGAGGTCTACAGACAGCACTTTCGCCTTCTGCGCGACGGCCTGACGCAATGGATGAATGGCGTGGTGACGCCCCACGGCATGCCGACGTACGACGCGTTTAGGCAAGGTGTGGTGGCGGCGCTCGATCATGTGCGCACGCACCACGCGGGCAATGTGCTGCTGGTGTCGAGCGGCGGCCCGATTGCCACCGCGGTAGGCCATGTGCTGGGCACGTCGGCCGAAGTGAGCATCGAGCTGAACCTGCGGCTCCGCAACAGCGCAGTGACCGAATTCGTCTTCAGCGCCAAACGTCACACGCTGGTGACTTTCAACACCCTGCCGCATCTTTCACACCCGGACCACGCAGGCTGGATCACCCACGCCTAGCATGGCCCTGGCGCCTGACTTCCCTTGTTCTACTTGCCGGCCAGCTGCTTGCGCAGGTCCACACCAACGCCCTTGTTCACGAACTGCATGGTGATGGCCTGGGTGGGGTCGATCTCGCCAGCCTTGTAAAGGCCGGCCTTGACCATCTTCGCGAAGAAGTCCTTCACGCGGGCCTCGTTCATCGCACCGATTCCAAGCGTCTGCGCCTCGCCGCTGTCGACCACGCCCAACTGCCGCATGAGTGCAACGCCACCGGCGAGGTTGGCGTCGGTCATGTCGGGGTTGGCCTTTTTGATGAGCTCATTGGCGGCCTGGTTGTTGCCGTAGAGGTAGTTGTTCCAGCCGAGGATGCTGGCGTCGACGAACCTTTGCACCAGCTGCGGCTTGGTGCGCACGGTTTCGGCCCGCGCCTCGACGGTGGTGCTGTAGGTCGAAAATCCGTTGTCGGCCAGCAGGAACACGACCGGGTCGAATCCGGCCTTGGCCTTGATGGTGAGCGGCTCCTCGATGGCATACCCCTGCTGCACCGACTTCTTGTCTGCCAGGAACGGCCCGATGTTGTACGCATAGGGTTTGAGCTGTTCGTCCCGAAAGCCGTACTCGGCCTTCATCCATTGCCAGAAGCTGAACTGGCCGTCCTTGCCGATGAAAGCCACCGGCGCCTTGGTCAGGTCCTTGAAGCTCGCATAGCCCTGGCCGGGATGGGCGAAGAGCGCCTGCGGGTCTTTCTGGAAAGCGGACATCACCGCCACCGTCGGCACCTTGTTCTTCAGGTTATCGAACGAATGCAGCAGGTTGCCGGTCATGAGGAAATCGATCTTGCCAGCAGGGAGCAGCGGCCGGTTGTTGACCATGGGGCCGCCCTGCACGATCTCCACGTCCAGACCATATTTTTTGTACGTGCCGTCGGCCAGCGCCTGGTAGAAGCCGCCCTGCCCGGCCTGGGCCTTCCAGTTGGTGGCGAACACGACCTTGTCTTGAGCGAAGGCGGTATCGGTCCAGAAAAATACCGCCAGGGCCACTGCCAAGGCAGGCAGGATGCCGGGCGGGCGGACCGGATTCGACGGGCCGTGGAGATGGGAGCGACGAGCTTGCATAACGTGACCTTCAGTTGACCGACACGGGCAGCATGTCTGCGCCCGAGTTGGTGGCTTACGGAAATCGTGACGATCTTTGCATAAAACAAGTCAGCAGTGCGTGCCGGACCCGGCCCTCGACTGAATCGACTCATACGCTGCTGCCCTGCGGCTCGGTGCTGTGGAGTGGCAAGGCCGTCCAAGCGCCTGCTGTTCGGCACGCTCCGCGTCGAGCTACCGCTCGTGGTCCGACTCGGACTCGTGCCACCGCCCCAGCGCAAGACGGGCGACCAGGTTGAAAACGATGTGGATCGCCACACCGGTGAGCGACACCAGCAGCAATGCCGCGAACATCTTGGGAATCTCGGTGCGGAAACTGGCTTCGAGGATGCGTGAAGCCAGTCCGGTTTCCTTGCCTGCCGCCCCGGCGGTGAATTCGGCCACCACCGCGCCGATCAGGCTCAGGCCGCCGGCAACTTTCAGCCCCGCGATGAAGTACGGCATGGCCGAAGGCACCAGCAGGAAACGCAGCGTCTGCCAGGGGCTTGCGCGGTAGAGGCGGAACAGGTCGCGCAGGTTCAGGTCGGCACTGCGCAGGCCGATCACCGTGTTCGACAAGATGGGAAAGAACGCGACGATCCAGGCGCAAAGCAGCAGCGCAGCCGTCGTACTGTCGACGAAGATGAGGATCAGGGGCGCAATCGCGACGATGGGCGTGACCTGCAACACCACCGCCAAAGGAAACAGGCTCAGTTCGACCCATTTCGACACCGCGAAAAGCACTGCCAGCAGCACGCCGCCGCACACCGCAAGCAGCAGCGCGCCGAACGTGATCTTCATCGTGAAGAGCCAGCTCTGCATCAGGGAGCCGAGGTTGTCCCAGAGCGTGGCCAGCACCAGAGACGGCGCGGGCAGGATATAGCTCGGCAGTTCAAAAGCCCGCACCAGCCCTTCCCAGCCGAGCAACAGCCCTGCGAACACGGCGATCGGCAGGGCCGTGCGGAGCCAGCGGCGTTCCACCAGGGGCACGGCGTTACGCTCAGCCATGGGGCGCTTCGGCCGCATGGCGGATGAGTTCGGCCGAGACTTCCGCGCACCAGGCGCCGAAGCGCGGCGTGTGGCGGAACGAGGCGCTGCGGGGGTACGGCTCGTTGATCGCAATGTCGGCCACCACCCGCCCCGGTCGTGCCGCCATGACCACGATGCGACGGCTCAGGTACACCGCTTCGACCACGCTGTGGGTCACGAACATGGTGGTGAAACCGTGGTGCTGCCAGAGCGCGAGCGTGTCGTCGTTGAGCCGGGCGCGGGTGATTTCGTCGAGGGCGGCGAAGGGTTCGTCCATCAGCAGCAGCCGAGGCCGGGTGATCAGCGCGCGGGCGATCGACACCCGCATCTTCATGCCGCCGGAGAGCGCTCGCGGCAGGGCGCTGGCGAAGTCGCGCAGGCCCACTCCGTGCAGCACGGCTTCAACCCGTGTGCGCGCATCGGCACGGCCCACGCCCTTGAGGCGCAGTGGCAGCCACACGTTGTCGAACACACTGGCCCAGGGCATCAGCGTGGGCTCCTGGAACACGAAGCCGATGTCGTCGGCTGGCGACTTGGCGCCGCCGGACTCCCAGGCGATGCGGCCCGAGGTGGGCGGCAAAAGGCCGGCGACCATTTTCAGCACGGTGCTTTTGCCACAGCCCGACGGGCCGAGCAGGCTCAAGAAGTCATGCGTGCCCACGTCG
>JAQGNA010000184.1 GCA_028292075.1 Rhodoferax sp.
TTCCGGCACGCTGGTTTCCAGGATCGCGGAGGCCACGACGCTGCGGAACTGCTTCAGGTCCACCGGCTTGGTGAGGTAGTCGAAGGCGCCGGCCTTGAGTGCCTCCACCGCGTTCTCGGCCGAGCCGTAGGCGGTCATCACGATGCAGCGTTCGGGGCGTTGCTGCCGACGCAGGAGATGCAGCAGTTCCAGGCCCAGGCCGTCGGGCAGCCGCATGTCGGTGATGACGGCGTCGAAGCGTTTTGACTCCAGCAGTTGCCGCGCCTCGTGCAGGTCGGCCGCGGTGTCGATGCGGTAGCCCTCACGCAGTAGCGTCAGCTCGTACAGCGTGCGCAGGTCGGGCTCGTCATCGACGACCAAAATGGCGGCGGGTGGCGTTGGATGGGCCATGGTCATTGCATTCCAGGATCGAAAAGATCGCCCGTGACGGCCATCGGCTTGGGTGGCCTGAAGTTGACGAAGAATTCGTTGCCTTGTACCACGCGGCCGTGGCGCTCGCGCGTGGAGCGCTGGTAGCCGATCACCGCGCGATGGCGTTCACACAGCTCCCTGCAGATGTACAGGCCGAGGCCGCTGGAGCGGCTTTCCGACGAGAAGAAGGGCTCGAACAAGTGCTGCTCCACGGCCTGCTCCATGGGCGCGCCGTCGCTCCATACCAGGAGGCTCGATTGCCGCGATGACGACAGCCGCGTGGCCACCTGGATCGCGCCGTCCTGCGTGCTGACATAGCGCAGCGCGTTGTCGAGCAGGTTGATCAGCACACGCTGCAGGTGGTCGGGGTCGAAATCGACCGGCAGGCCGAGCGTGCCCAGCGCCACACGCACATGGCGCGTGCCGGCGTCCTGCGCGGTCCAGTCGCGGCAGACGGCGTCGACGGTGTCGTCGAGCACCAGCTGCACGGGCGAAGAGCGGTTCACCCCCTGGTGTTGGACCCGCGCGATGCCGAGCACCTCGTCCACGATCTTCGACAGGCGCTGCGCGTTCTGGCGGACCATGGCCGTCAGGCGTTTCTGGCCCGGGTCTTCCAGGTCTTCCTCGAGCAGTGCATTGGCCTGGGTGATGGCGGCGAGCGGATTGCGGATTTCGTGTGCCACGGCGGCCGACATGCGGCCCATGGCGGCCATCTTCTCGGTGCGCAGCCGGGCCTCGATCTCGCGCAGGTCATGCAGGAACATCACACAAAGGCTCTCTGCCCGCACCTCGTGCGCGATGGTGAGCCGGGTGCGCACGCGCACGCGCCGCGGGCTCTTGCCGGGGTGCACGATGGTGATGTCGGCGGCCTGCGCGCTTTCCTGGGCGAAGGTCTGTTGCGCCAGCTTGAGCAGCGGCTGCCACGCCGGCTGGCCGGCCAATGACAACGCCGCGCGGCTGTCGGTGCTGCCGGCGCCGAGCAGCAGGCGGGCGGCGGGGTTCAGGGTCCGCGTGATGCCGTCCGAGTCGACCACCACCACGCCGTCGGCCAGCGTCTCGATCACGAGTTCGTTCACATGCGTCTGCAGCCGGGCGGTCATTTCGCTGCGCAGGGCGAGCTGCTGTTCGCGCACCAGCCGCGCCGCCAATTGGTTGACCAGGAAGGCCGCAACGAAGTACCCCAGGCCGGTGAGCCCGCTCTGCGCCAGCCGCGCGGCGCCGTCGCCGGCCGACTGCCCATTCATCCACCAGGCTTCGAGCAGCAGCAGCCAGGTCATGATGGCCGCCGTGCCGAGGGCCATGGGGCGGGACCCCAGCACGGCTGCGAGCAGCACCGGCACACCCAGCAGCGGCGCGTAATTGATGTTGCCCGACTGCACCACCTGCAGGGTGGAGAACACCACGGCATCGACCCCGATCGTCCAGATCCAGAAGGGCGCGCGGGTTTCCTTGACCCGGTCGGGGCGGGCCAGCAGGCGCACACCCAGCGTGCTGGCGAAATACGCGCCGCAGGCCAGCACCAGCCACACCGGCACCGGCTGGCCGAGGCCGAAGAGGGTGCCCTGCAGGCCCAGAATGGCGAGCGCGATGGTGACCCGCGCCGTCATGAAGCCGTACCAGACGCGGACCAGCGGCAGGTGGTCGGGGTCGCCGCCCGACACAGGCAGCGGCGCGAGGTCGGCCGATTCGGGGTCTTGCGAGAGCGCGAAGGGCAGGCCGGCGCTCATCAGCGCTCGACTTGAAGCTGGTGCTCCGGGCTGCAGAAGCTCTTGCTGCCGGTGGTGAGCGCCTCGCTGGCGGGCAGGTGCAAACCGCACACGGCGCAACGGACCATCTCGCTCGGCAAGGCGACGCGTTTTGCGGGGGGTGGGGACTTGGCGGCGCGCTCCGCCAGTCGGCCCTGCCGCCATAGCCAGATGCCGAACAGCACCACCAGGAACACCAGGAGCAGCTTCATCCGGGGCTCCGGCCGATGATCACTTCGAGCACGAAACGCGAGCCCACATAGGCCAGCAGCAGCAGGCCGGCACCGGCGTACAGCACGCGCACCGCCTTGCGCCCGCGCCAGCCGAAGCGGGCGCGGCCCACCAGCAGCACCGCGAAGGTCAGCCAGGCCAGCACCGAGAACACCGTCTTGTGGCTCCATTTCCAGCTGGTGCCGTACAACTGCTCCCCGAACAGCCAGCCGGCCAACAGCGTGGCCGACAGCAGCACAAAGCCGGCGGTCACCAGGCGGAAGGTGATGCGCTCGAGCGTGAGCAGCGGTATGCCGGTGAACGAGCCCGCGGCCAGCCGCATCTGGTGCTCGGCGCGCGTCATGAGCCAGGCATGCACGACCGCCGCGCCGAAAAGGCCGTAGGACGCGATGCCCAGCGCCGAATGCAGCGGCAGCCAGGGCGAGGCGCTCGGGTGCAACGGCGCGCCCGGAAAGATCAGGGCGAGGATGACCGCGGCGGCACCCAGGCCGGCCAGCGCCCAGCGCGCCTGCAGCTGCGGGAAAAGCCGGCTCTCGACCGCGTAGAACGTGAGCACCAGCCAGGCCGTGACCGACAGCGCCGGCGCAAAACCGAAGTGTGGCGAGCCATCGAGCAGGCTCCACCCCAGCACCAGCGCATGCAGCAGCCAGGCGACCAGCAGGGCACCGCGCGCCGCGGGCATGCTGAGCCGCGCCGCCCCGGCCGCCGGCAACGAATATGCGACCGCGGCGGCAGCCGACAGCCAGACGCTGGCCATGTTCTGCATCACGCGGGCGGCCGTGCTGCGGCCCCGCGCGGGGCCACTGGCGACGCGGCACTGACCAGGGGCACACTCGTTAAAATCATGGCCACAGTTTAGCGGTTCGCACGCCGCGACAGCCTCCTGCCACCAACCCGACACCGCACGCGCGGAATATCCAATGGCCTCCGCTCTTACCGAAAAACTTTCCCGTCTCGTCAAAGAAATGCGCGGCCAGGCCCGCATCACCGAAGCGAACGTGTCCGACATGCTGCGCGAAGTGCGCATGGCCCTGCTGGAGGCCGACGTGGCCCTGCCGGTGGTGCGCGATTTCATCGCCCGCGTGAAGGAAAAGGCGCTGGGCCAGGAGGTGATGGGTTCGCTGTCGCCGGGGCAGGCGCTGGTGGGCATCGTCAACCGCGAACTGGCAGCCACCATGGGCCAGGGCGTGAGCGACATCAACCTTGCCGCCCAGCCGCCGGCGGTGATCCTGATGGCCGGCCTGCAGGGCGCCGGCAAGACCACCACCACGGCCAAGCTGGCCAAGCTGCTGATCGAGAAGCGCAAGAAGAAGGTGCTCACGGTGTCGGGCGACGTGTACCGGCCCGCCGCCATCGAACAGCTCAAGACGGTGACGTAACAGGCTGGCGCGGAGTGGTTCCCGAGCACGCCCGACCAGAAGCCGGCCGACAGTGCCCGCGCCGCGCTCGATTACGCCCGCAAGCATTACTTCGACGTGTTGCTGGTCGATACCGCTGGCCGGCTCGCCATCGACGAAGCGCTGATGCAGGAAATCAAGGAACTGCACGCCATCCTCAACCCGGTCGGGACGCTGTTCGTCGTCGACGCGATGCAGGGCCAGGACGCCGTCAATACGGCTAAGGCCTTCGCCGATGCCTTGCCCCTTACCGGCATCGTGCTGACCAAGACCGACGGCGACTCCCGCGGTGGCGCGGCGTTGTCGGTGCGGCATGTGACCGGCGCGCCGATCAAGTTTGCCGGCACCAGCGAAAAAATCGACGGGCTCGAAGTCTTCGATGCGGAGCGCCATGCGGG
>JAQGNA010000187.1 GCA_028292075.1 Rhodoferax sp.
GGCCGTCGGCGTCCCATGACAGCGGCTCGCCTTTCATGGAATCGGCGCCGCCGCCGGCATGCGCCACCGCGGTGATGGCATGCGCGCCTTCGGCCTCGGCAAAGCCGACCCAGGCCAAGCTGTAGCCGCCGATCTCCACGGCCACTCGGCAGATTTCGTCCAGCAGGTTCTGTTCCGAACTGGCCCGCACCAGTGCCTCGTTGCCGGCGCTCAGCAGGCGCTGGGCGCGGCTGACCCGCGCCAGCTCGCGTTCGGCCTGGCGGCGCTGCGTGACGTCATGCACCATCACCAGGCGGGCGGCGATGCGGTCGAAGCTGATGGCGTCAGACGAGATCTCCACGTCGATGGCGCTGCCGTCTTTCTTGCGGTGCCGCCAGTGCATGGCCAGCACCTTGTCCTCGGTCGCAGTGCGGTCCCAGCGCGCGTCCAGGGCATCGGCTTCCACGTCCAGCCACAGGTCACGAACGTGCATCGCCAGAAACTCCGCCTCGCTGTAGCCGTAGTGCAGCACCGCCGCGCGGTTCACGGCCAGCAGCTTGCGGCTGTCGATGGCGGCGACCCACATCGGATAGGGGTTGTGCTGGAAGAGGATGCGGTACTGCTGCTCGGAGTGCGGCGGGGATCCAGGCGCCTGCTCGGGAGTGGCGCCGCCGTGTTGCCGGTGCCATGCAAGTCGTTCGCCGATGTGCGCGGCGAGGGTGGCCACCGCCGCTTGTTGGGCCTGGCTCCACGATGTGCCTGCCTCGCCCTGGAGCACCAGCACGCCATTGACCACGGACGGGTCATGCTCCACGGTTGGGTCAGGCAGCACGGTCGGGCCATCGGCTGATGAGTTCGCGGACGCCGACGCTGCCACGGCCAGGGGCCAGGCCCCCAGCGGCATGCCGCCCGGCCCTTTTTCAGTGGTGGGCCTTGCGCCCTGAACGGCATGTGCGGCCAGGGCGACGGCAGCTTTTCGCAGCGCGCCGGGGAAAGCCTCGGCTGGCCAGACAGCCCAGTTCGCGCCGTCCGCCATGACCAGGGCCACGGAGGGCGCTCCGCACAGGGCCGCAGCGGCGCGCAAAAGGGATTCGAGACCTGCTGCCTCGAAGAGAAACGGATCGGGCATCAGCGGGGCGCCTGGTAGGCGCGCCCGACCAACGGTTCGGGAAAAGGAGTGGTGATGGAAATGGACACGGGAATGGGAGCGGGCGTGCTACTCATGGTTACACTTTGCCCATCCCGCGTCAAGAAGAGGGTAACCGAACCCGTGTGCATTCCTCCGGGTCGGGCGTCGGCTCAGTCCTCGATGCTGTCGTGCGTCGCTGGGCTGCCACGTCGCCAGTAGCCGGCCGCCTTGGTCCACTTGGGGTTGGCGCCGCGTTCGCCCACGAGGTAGGCCCGCAAGGCCTTGGCCACACCGGACTCGCAGGCCACCCAGGCGTGGAAGTCGCCGCCCGGAAACACAAGACCGCGCAGCTGTGCGAGCAGCGGCGCCGGGTCGCCCGGCGCGCGGCCCTTGCGGAACACCCATTGCACATCGGCTTGCGCGGCACTCGGCAGGGCAAGGACGTCGGCCGGGCCATCCACTTCGGCCAGCACCAGGGCACGGGCGCCGGCGGGCAGTTCCTTCAGGCGCCGGCCGATGGCGGGCAGCGCCGTGTCGTCGCCGATCAGCAGATGCCAGTCGAAGGCAGTGGAAAGGATGGACGAACCGCGCGGCCCGCCCACGCCGAGCCGCTGGCCCGGGGCCGCCTGCAGGGCCCAGGTGGTGGCCGGTCCGGCGTCGTGCACCGCGAAGTCGATGGCCAGCGTGAGCGCCACGGGGTCGAAATGGCGTGGGGTGTAGTCGCGCCGGACAACGGGCGGCCCTCCAGATGGTGCCTCGGGTCCGTTCGGCCCGAGCCGCGGCATGGCGATGAGGCCGGTGACCGCGTCGGGAAAGAACAGCTTCACGTGGTCGTCGAAGCCCGGGCTGTCGAAGCCCGCAAGCTCGGTGCCGCCCAGGGTGACGCGCACCATGCCGGGCGTCAGGCGCTCCGTGCGCAGCACCTCGAGCAGGCGAAATTTGAGTTCGTGGCGCACCCGCTGCGGTGCGCGGTCGGGGCTGGCGGTGGCCGCAGCGGCGGCCGTGGTCGAAGCTGCAGCGGTGGCGGTGGCGGTGGCGGTCAGGGTCATGGGAGTCTTTCGATGTTTTGCGCGGCGGTGTCGAGCACGGCGGCGAAGGCGTTGGCCTGGTCTTCGGTCAGCGGGGCCCGGCCCAGGCGCATGCGCACGGCCAGCTTGAAGTTCTCGAGAGCCCGGATCACCTGCGGCGGCCGGCCGTTGGCGCTGCTGCCGGCCGCATTCATGCGGGCGACCATGGCGTCGGCCGTGGCGCGGTTGGCCGCCAGGAATTCATGGCCGGCGTCGGTGATGCTGTAGAGCTTGCGGCTGCCGGTGGCGTCGGCCACGGTGGTGTAGCCCAGTTCCTCCAGCAGGGTGAGCGTGGGGTAGATCACGCCGGGGCTCGGGGTGTAGGCGCCGTTCAGCCGTTCCTCGATCGCCTTGATCAGCTCGTAGCCGTGGCTCGGCTTGTCGGCAATGAGTTGCAGCAGCACCAGCCGCAAGCCGCCATGGCCGAAGACCCGGCCTCCGCCGCGGCCCCCTCGGTCGCCGGGGACGCCGCCATGGCCTTCGCCGTGCGGGCCGTGGCCGTGGTGGTGCCCCCGGCGGAAGTGTTCGAAGTCGCGCATTGGTTCATCCTATTTCGATATGTCGATATTGAGACGATATATCGAAATAGTATCGAAAGCAAGGCGGGCGGGCGCCGCCACACTCGGCGCAGGGTGATCGGATCGGTCGACATCGAGGCTTGAGACGCAAGCGCCGTCACGCGCGGCCTGGCCCGTGCCGGGGGCCGGGGCCTCAGGCCAGGGGCCGCGAGTGA
>JAQGNA010000088.1 GCA_028292075.1 Rhodoferax sp.
CGTCCGAAGCGCCCAGGGTGCCGACGCGCGCATTTAACAACTGGCGCTCGTGGTTGCCGGCCAGGTGCACCCAGTCACGGGCCATGAGATCACGGGCGGTGGCCAGTGGCATCAGCGGGCCCGAGAGGCTGTCGCCGAGGTTGACGACCTGGTCCACGCCGCGGCGGGCGATGTCGGCGGCCACGGCCTGGAGCGCCGGCAGGTTGCCGTGGATGTCGGAGACGACGGCGATGCGCATGATGGTGAAAAGCTCGTGGTGGAGGTAGCCAGAGGCAATCCGCAGAGCGCCGGGTTGGCGAAGCCGATCTTAGACGCAGCGGCGGGCTTGGAGGCGGTAGGCTTTGCCCGGCAGCGGCGGCAGCGTTGCCTTAAGATCGCTGGCGGACCACCCGGTCTGCGACCCTGACGATGAGAGGCTGAAGAAGATCCATGTGCGGTGCCGAACTCCATTCCCTCCCTGAAGGCGTGCAACGCGTCGTCCGCGCGCTCGAGGCCGCTGGCCATCCCCATCTGCCCGTCATGCTGGCAGACGCGGCCCGCACCGCGCAGCAGGCGGCCGACGCGCTCGGCATCGAAGTCGGCCAGGTGGCCAAGAGCATCATCTTCCGCCGCGTGCTCGACAACGCCGCCGTGCTGGTCATCACCTCGGGCGACCGCCGTGTCGACGAGAAGAAAGTTGCCGCGCTGGTAGGCGGCCTGGCCCGCGCCGACGCCGACTTCGTCAAGGCCAAGACCGGCTTCACCATCGGCGGCGTCGCGCCGGTCGGCCATGCGGAGATGCCGGTGACGCTGATCGACCGCGAGCTGTTCCGCTTCACCACCATCTGGGCCGCGGCCGGCCATCCGCACAGCGTGTTCGAGCTGCGCCCGCAGGACCTGGAGGCGCTCACGCTGGCGCCCATTGCCGACGTGGTGCAGTTGCCAGCGGTCACCGATTGAAGACATGACGCCGCAGCAAACCGTCGCCCGCCGCGCCGAAGCCGTGCGCATGTCTGCAGCCGGTGACGTGGCGTCGCCCTGCGTCTCGGTCTGCCGCATGGACGCCGTCACCGGTCTCTGCGAAGGCTGCCTGCGCACCATCGGCGAGATCGCCGACTGGAGCCGCATGGACGACACCGACAAGCGGCAGGTCTGGCGCCTGATCGAGCAGCGCGCCATGACCGCCTGGGCCTGAGCGCCCCGCCATCTTCTCCACCGCCACGAGGTCCGCATGAAACGCATCGACTTCTATCTCGACTTTCTGTCGCCCTATGCGTACCTTGCCTTCGAGGCGCTGCCCCAGGTGCTGGTGGGGTTGAACTACCAGGTGATTCACCGCCCGGTGCTGCTCGCTGGCCTGCTGCAACACCACGGCAACAAGGGCCCCGCCGAAACACCGGTCAAACGCGAGTGGCTCTACCGCCAGGTGCTGTGGACGGCGCGGCAGCAGGGCGTGCCGATGCAGATCCCGGCGGCGCATCCGTTCAATCCGCTGGCGTTGCTCCGGCTGGCACTCGCCTGTGACACGCAGGCCCAGCCGAACCGGCATGTGTGCGGGGCGCTGTTCCGGCATGTGTGGCAGGGGGGCGGGGATGCGGTCGATCCGGCGCGGCTGCAACTTTTGCAGGACACGCTGAAGCCGCAACGTGATCCGGCAGGTTCAGAGGTCAAGCAGCAACTGCGCGCCGGTACTGAAGCAGCGGTGCAGGCGGGCGTTTTTGGCGTGCCCAGCTTCGTGGTGGATGGCAAGCTGTTCTGGGGGCTGGACGCGCTGCCGATGTTGCGGGCTTACCTGGCCGGGGATGAATGGTTCGATGGGCTGGGGTGGGGGGCGGCGGCGGAGGTTGCGGTGGGGGTGGTGAGGAAGGCTTAAGGGATCTACCTTTGCTTCCGCAAGGGAGATCGATGATGCGGTTGCTTCAATGGTCTTCTCGTCCGAGGCGCCGGCACAAACAAGCGGTCGGCTCTCGCTTCACGGTACGCATTGCAACGTTCGACGGCCTCGGTAAATGGCTTCCCAACGCCGCGGAGATAGGCACCTGTCTGGCTGTTAATACGAAGGGCACGCCCGAGGCGTTGGCAGCGCGTCTTGCGGCTCGGATTCGCAGGGCGGCTTCATTGAGCGCAAAGAGCGGCCGCACCGAATCCCCGCTGGCATCCTCGATGTTGGCACCCACGACGCCGGCAAGGATGGCGTTCTAGATGGTGTCTGCAACGTCGTCTGGTAATGCACCGTAGCCGGACTCCAGGTCTGCACTGACCGGTAGTGCGTTGCCGCAGCGATGCGCTCGACCCGATCGAGCATGATCTCTCGGCTCCTTATGGTTTCGTGGTCCTGCAAGCCAAGAGAAAAAGATATGCCGGCGCTCGTCGTGGCTATGGCCGCGAAGCTCAGCGACGCGAGCATCATCGCGCTGCCGGCGTCCCACACTTTGGGCATGAGGAAGATGGCGTCGCTCGCGTGCAACGGCCGGAAACAAAGCCCCTCTCGATTTGGTCCATGGGGACCCTAAGGCCTGATGAGCGTCAAGTGGGCCGCATCTCACAACTCTTTGCGAGACCTGGCATCGCCACAGAGGATGGTCACCGTGCGGGCAGAACTTGTCGACATCTCCCTGTTCGTTGGCAAGGCACTTCGATAAACTCTGTGCGAACGGGGGGGTGTTCAGTGCTGCGGCGGCCTGCCATTGCACTTGCTATTTTGCAGTAAGTTTGCGTAGGCCTGGCAGGGCTGTTGGCAAAGGTTGAGCCACTATGGCTGCTTCTCCTGCCTTATGCGTCGCTCCAGGTATTTCGGTGGCGCACCTGTGTCGACGGGGTACTTCCTCCCCGATGGGTGATCGGGGTGTCCCAAGTCGTAAGGGCTCACCCACACTTCCAATTTGTCGCCCAGCAGAAAAAACACTTGCAAGGTGCTGGGCTTGTCGTAGCGCCGGATGGAGACGGTCTGTTGCAGTGTACGTTCGCTCCAACAGCATCTGCGTTCTTCCTCGACGGACAAATCTTTGCGCTGAGTCCACGGAACTGTGTAGTGTCCGATGGTCCAATCCAAATTCACAGTCATCCCCTCCTTCCACACATTGGGCAGCATCGCGCAACAGGCATCTGCTCCTCCGCCGCCATGAGGTGGCAAGTTCGAAACACGCGCTCCGTTCACATAGAACTCTTGTACGCCTTCCTCTGTGTAGTTGTAGCCACGCATCGACACCGCGCTCGATCCTCTGGCGTGTGTCTCTTCGAGCGTTTCCTGCGCCGCCGGTCCTTCGGCTGGCCGGCAAGCCACCAGGCAAACCAGCGGCAGAACCGCGACGCCGCGGAGCCAGGTCCAGAACATCCGCCCCTGTCGCGCAGGGTGATGAAGGATGCTTGTATTCATGCTTTTCTCGAGGAACGCTGAGGGCTCGCTCAAGCGAGTTGACTCGCCCGCGGGAAGTGGGTTTGGTGCTGGTTGGCTTTGGTACCGCCCGGCTCAGTTCAGGTGTTACTTGATGCTGCGTGCGGCAACCGCAACGGGCACAAACTCCGGCGTCGCTGGCAGTGGCGGGGCATCGGGCAGATCGAAGCGTGCCTGCCATTGCAGCGTGGCTTCAAGGTTGGCGTTGTCCGTGTCCGGCATATGGTAGTGCAGCGAATCAGGCGTGGGCTTGCGCAACACGCGCAACACACGGTTGACGAACACATAGGGCTCGGGCAAGCCTTCCTCTGGTGCACCGAGCCGGGGCAGGTCGCCCGCCCGGATTAGCACGCGCTGGCCGACGCGATCGATGACGATGTCGGGTCGCTTGAGCGACGCTTCCAGCGCAGCCTCTCCACCCAAACGTTCAATGAAGAAATCACCGAGGATCGTGTACCAGTTGACGCATTTGATATAGCCGTTTTTACCTACCTTGGCGCCGGGCTTGAGGTACGGGTAAAAGGCAGTCAGTGTGTCCGGGGATTCCCCTTCGTAA
>JAQGNA010000276.1 GCA_028292075.1 Rhodoferax sp.
TGGAGACCGCGTCGCCCGAGGCGGATGCGGTGGCATGGTGCGATGCGTGGCTGCCCCAGGCCGCTCTGGCGGTGGGCGGTACGCTGCGCGGCTGAACCGGCGCTGCCAGCCCGCCCACACGCGCGAAGCTGTTACACCGCCGTGCGTTCATCGAACAATTGACGCAAATGGAATTTCAAATTATTCCGCTCGACAATTGTGCACATTCCGATTCACGCCGATTTTAATTGTCGAATGTATTCGTTGAACATAATCACCGTCGATCTTGTAAGTCGCGTCTTACAACGCGCCCACGCCCCTGGCGCTTTGGTCTCGCTTTGAACGTTGGAGAATCGGAAGCGCCATCAGCGTCCCCTTTCGTATCCCGGTATTTCCGACAAAGAAAATCGGCGCGGTAATTCCATTTTCTAGAGATCCTTCAATGATTTGCCATAAACTAAATATGAAAGTTTTGTAACGCACGCGCGTTGTGACTCGCCATGCGCAGCCTGGCATGCAGATTCAACAGCGCGATTGGAGGAGTCTCTTCGATGGTTTTCGATCATCAAGCCATATCGGTGTTGCCGCGGCGCAGCCCCGTTCCGGGCCTTGAGCCCGATGCCTTCGCATTCGCACCGGAAGCCGCCGACGAACGCGTGGGCGATCTGGGTCCGCGCACCCTGACCGTGCTCACGGTCGACGACGACCCTGACTTCCAGCGCTCACTTTCGCTGGCGCTCAACAACTTCCGTTACCAGGGCCACGCGGTCCGGCTGCTGTCGGCCAATTCGGCGACGCATGCCGCCAAGCTGCTGGCCCAGGCGCCAGACGTTTCGGTGATCGTGCTCGACATCGTCATGGAGACCGACGACGCCGGCCTGCGGCTGGTGAAGAGCGTGCGCGAGGTCATGGGCAATGCCGAGGTCCGCATCATTCTGGTGACCGGACAGCCCGGCGTCGCGTCGATGCAGGCGTCGCTGGACACGCTGGACATCAGCGACTACTGGCTTAAAACCGACCTGACCTATGAGCGCCTGCACGGCATTCTCACGAGCAACCTGCGCACCTGGGAGCAGATCCGCGCCCTGCGCAGTGCGCGCCGGGGCCTGCAGACCATCGTGGAGGCCAGCAACAGCCTCACCCGGGCCGAGGACATGGGCGACTTCTCCGGCCGCATGGTGCGCGAGCTCGCACGGCTGCTGGGCCTCGAGGCCGACGGGATGATGTGTGTGCAGGAGGTGAGCGGCGATGACCCGCGCACCGCCCGCGTGGTCGGCGCGGCGGGACGGTTCACCTCCTGCATTTCGAAGGAAATTGCGCTGATCTCCGACCCATCGATCCGCGACCTTCTGGTGGAGGGCCTCAGCCAGCAGCGCAACGTCGAGACGAAGCTCAGCCAGGTGCTGTTCTTCCGCGGTGCGGACAAGGGCCCCCATGCCGCCGCCTACCTGGCCACCGGCCGGAAACTCGACGCGACCGAACACGAGCTTTTAAGCGTGTTTGCGTCGAACATCAATTCCGGGCTGATCAACGTTTCTCTGACCAGCCGCCTCGACCGGCTGGCCTATGAAGACAGCCTGCTCGGCATTCCAAATGCCAATGCGCTGCTGCGCGGCATCGAGGGTGTGTTGGCGGTGCAGGCGCCGCGCGATCGCAGCCTGCTGTTCATCGACCTCGACAAATACTCGCAGAGCGCGCTGTCGCTGGGCATCGAACAGGGCGACCTGATGCTGCAGAAGATGGCCCAGCGCCTGCGTGTGGTGTTTGCGCCGCCCTGCATGGTGGCGCGGCTGCACGACGACATCTTCGCCATCCTGGGCCAGACCGAACTGCTCCGCGCGGAGTATGTGGACAGGCTCGAGTCCTGGGACCCGGAAGACCCGACGCATCCGCCGTTCATCGGCGTCGGCGCCTCGCGCATCGACCTCGACCGCTATGCCGGCTCGGCCCGTGGCGCCATGGCCATGGGCACGCTGCTGCTGAAGCGCGCCAGGGCGCAAGGCCTGGGCCAGCTGATCGACTACGAACCGGGCATGGAGAGCGAGAGCAACCGCCGATTCAAGCAGTCGCACGACCTCTACCGCGCACTGCATCAGGACGAAATCCGCATCGAGCTGCAACCCCAGGTCGAGCTGGCCACGGGCAAGGTGGTGGGCGCCGAGGCGTTGGCCCGCTGGACGCTGGCCGACGGCACTCGGGTGCCGCCCATCGAGTTCGTGCAGATGGCCGAGGCGAACGGCCTCATCGTGCCGCTGGGCCGCCGGGTCATCGAACTCGCCTGCGCGGCGCTGGCCCGCCTGCGCGACGCGGGCCATCCGGAGTTGACCGTCGCCGTGAACGTGTCGCCCCTGCAGTTGTCGCGCCGAGAGTTCCCCGCGGAGCTGGCCGACGCCATGCGCCGCCACGGCGTCGCGCCGGCCCAGCTCGAGATCGAGATCACCGAGTCGATGGCCATGGAGGACCACCAGGCCAACGGCGAAATCCTCGGGCGCTTGCGCGAGGCCGGCTTCGGCCTGGCCATCGACGATTTTGGCACCGGTTACTCATCGCTCGGCTACCTCCGTTCGCTGCCGGTCACCACGTTGAAGGTGGACCGCTGCTTCATCGCCGAGATCGGCGTGATCGATCCTCGCCTGGCCATCGCCGACATGGTGATCATGCTGGGTCAACGGCTGAAGATGCGGGTGCTCGCGGAAGGTGTCGAGACCCAGGCTCAGGCTGATTGGCTGCGAACCCAGGGCTGCCTGCTCGCACAGGGCTACCTGTTCGGCAGGCCTGAATCGATCGACAGCTTCCTGGCCCGCCTGGAAGCAACGCGTTGACCGATACCAAGCGTCAGGACAGCTGGATGCCGGTCGAGGGCGCAAGCCAGTCGGCGCCGGGATCCGTCCGGGCCATGGCCTTGCGCGGCGTACGCAGGCGCGTGCTGCTGCTCGTGCTGCCCTGGCTGATCGTGCTGGGACTGCTGTTTCCGCTGGCCTGGCACGAACTCACCGCCGCACTCGATGGTCCCTTGCTGCGTGACCGCGACGACACGGTGCAGGACGCGTCGGACATCATCGTGCGCACGCTCGCTTCATTGCGGCGCGACGCGGCCTTTCTCAGCGACCTCACTTCAAAGCAACCGCTGGTCGATGTTTCGGCAGGGTCCGGCGCGGCAAACCTGTTCATCAGCTTCGCGGCCAGCGCACAGCAGTACGACCAGATCCGCTGGATCGACGAATCGGGCAATGAACGGCTGCGCGTCAACCTGCGCGGCGGCCCCCCGGTTGTCGTGCCACGCGAAGGTCTGCAGTACAAGGGCGACCGGCCCTACTTCCGCAACACGGCCGACCTGCCAGCCGGGAGCGTCTATTTTTCCGAGCTTGACCTGAATGTCGAAAACGGCGTGATCGAGCGCCCGCTGGAGCCCACCCTGCGCGTGGCCAGCCCGTTGGTGGTCGAAGGACGGCGCCGTGGCATCGTCATCATCAACTACCGCGCAAGCCGCCTGCTGGAGCGGCTGTCGGGCCTGAGCCGCCAGCAACAGATCGGCGTGTACCTGCTCAACGCGCAGGGCTACTGGATTCGCGGTCCGCAGGAAGCCGACAACTGGGCGGGCCAGTTGGGCCGCTCGGAGCGGGCGCTGGGCCGCACCGACCCAGACCTCTGGCGCGCGGTACAGCGGGGCGATCACGGCGAGTTCCGCGACGTCCACGGCG
>JAQGNA010000359.1 GCA_028292075.1 Rhodoferax sp.
CGCTTCAGGCGCAAGGCGAGGCTGCTCATCGGGGTGCCGGCGAGATCGAGGGTGGGGCCATGGACAGGGATGCGGTCTTCATCGGTAGAGGTCCAGCCGGTTTTGCACCTTCAGCAGCCGCACGGCACCAAAGCTCACCGCCGTCAGCAGAATCAAGCCCTGGAACAGTGGTTGCCACAGTGGCTCGAGGTCGAACACGAACAGCAGGTCGCCGATGGTGCGGAGTGCGAAGGCGCCGAAGATCGAGCCGATGGCGCTGCCCGCGCCGCCCGAGAGCACGGTGCCGCCGATGACCACCGCCGCAATCGAATTGAGCGTGTACACCCCGCCGATCGCCGAAGACGCTTCGCCAGAGAAAGTGACGAAGGTCAGCAGCACGCCGCCCACCGCCGCCAGCAGCCCGGCCAGCGTGTAGGTGACGATGCGCGTGCGGTCGATGGCCACGCCCGACATGTAGGTTGCGGCCTCCGACGAACCGATGGCCAGGGCCGCCCGGCCCAGCACCGAGCGCCGGTACGGCATCCACACCAGCAGCACGGTGGCCGCCAGCACGGCGAGCATCGACGGCACGCCGCCCGGCAGATTGCCCGTGACGGCGTCGGCCAGCCCGGCCTGCACGTCGCCGCCCGGCACCGGTCGCAGGCCCAGCGCGAAGCCGTAGTACACGATGCCGGTGGCCAGCGTGGTGATGATCGGCTGCAGCCGCCCGTAGACGATGATGAGCCCGTTCATGAGGCCGCAGAGCGCGCCCACGGCCAGCACCGCCGCCACGCCAGCCGCAGCCTGCAGCGGCGTGCCGACCACCAGGTACGACGCCAGGCAGTTGGCCAGCACGAACACCATGCCGACCGAGAGGTCGATGCCGCCGGTGAGCACCGGCAGCGTCTGTGCCATGGCCACCACCGCGAGCAGCACGCCCTTGTTGGCGGCAGTGGTCAACACAGGCACCGTCCAGCCGATCTGGTGCTTGCCGATGTAGACGGCGAACAGCACGGCGAACAAAGCCGCTGCAATGAGGGTGGCACGGTGCTCGCGCAGCCGGAAGGACCAGTCGGACGTCATCAGGCGGTTTCCGTTTCGAGGTTGAGCGCGCTGGCCACCAACGCGTGTTCGGTGAGCGCATCGCCCGCCAGCCACCGCACGATGCGGCCGTCGTAGAACACGGCCACGCGGTCGCAGCAGCCGATGAGTTCGGCATAGTCGGTGGAGTACAACAGCACCGCCACGCCTTCCTCGGCCAGCCGGCGCAGCAGGGCGTAGATCTCCTGCTTGGTGCCCACGTCGATGCCACGCGTCGGGTCGCTCAGCAGCAGCACGCGGGGCGCGTTCAGCAGCCACTTGCCGATCACCACCTTTTGCTGATTGCCACCCGAAAGCGTGCCCACGGCCACCCCCGGATCGGCCACCTTGATGGACAGCCGCTTCACCATGCTGGCCACGGCGGCAGCCTCGTCGTCGGTGCGCAGGACGCCGCCGCGGCTCAGGCGGTCGAGCGAGGCAAAGCCGAGGTTGTCGCTGACCGACATCGGCAGCATGAGGCCGTCGGTCTTGCGGTCCTCGGGCACCAGGGCGATGCCCATCGCCGGCGACTTGGCATGGCGCGGGCTGTGCACCTGCACCGGTGCGCCGTCGAGCAGGACCTCACCCGTCACGCCGCGCAACACGCCAAAGAGGGCGAGGAAGAATTCGCGCTGGCCCTGGCCGTCGAGTCCGCCGAGCCCGACGATCTCGCCGGGCCGCACCGCCATGTCGATGCCGTGCAGTCGCCCGCCCCATGACAACCCGCGGGTGGCAAGGGCCGCTGCGCCGGTCGAATGGCGCGGGGCCGGTTTGGCGGGAAACGCCTGCTCGATGTTGCGGCCGATCATCATCTCCACCACCTCGGCGTCGCTGTGCGTGCCGGCGGCGAAGGTGGCCACGTGGCTGCCGTTGCGGAACACCGAGCAGTCGTCGGCCAGCTCGGCGATCTCGTTCATGCGGTGCGAGATGTAGACGATGGCCATGCCCTCCTGGCGCAGCCGCTTGAGCAGCGTGAACACACGGCGCACGTCGGCCGCGGTCAGCGCAGACGTGGCCTCGTCGAGGATCAATATCTTCGGCTGCCGCGCCAGTGCCTTGGCGATCTCCACCAGCTGCCGGCGCGACAGCGTCAGCGACTCGACCGGCGCCAGCGGATGGATGTCTTCCGCGCCGGCCCGCGCCAGCGCCGCCTCGGCCAGCCGCCGCTGCGCCCGCCGGTCGACCAGCCCGAATCGCGTGGGCGGGTCGGTGATGCAGATGTTGTCGGCCACCGACAGGCTCGGCATCAGCGACAACTCCTGAAAGATGCAGGCAATGCCCGCCGACACCGCCTCCTTCGGATGCGCGAAACGCCGCGCCTGCCCGTCCAGCAAGATGCGCCCCGCGTCCGGTTGAACCACCCCCGCCATCACCTTGATCAGCGTCGACTTGCCCGCGCCGTTTTCCCCCAGCAGCGCATGAATGCGGCCGGGCGCACAGGCGAATTGCGCCCGCTCCAGCGCCCGCACGCCGCCGTAGCGTTTGGAGATATCGATCAGCTCAAGGATGGGTGTCATTTGCGATACAGCAGCGTCCAGGGAGATGCCGGTTAGCTTCAAGAAACATCACGGAACCAGCTCCGCCAGGCCGTCAATGTTGCCCGCTGCAAGCCTGTCCGGAGCTTGTCGAAGGAGGGGTGGGCGGCGCCACGCAGTGCGCCAACCTGGGGGTGTTCCACCGCCCTTCAACTGTTCTTTTCGTCCTTGGACATGATGTCCGTCGCCTTGAGGTTCACGCCGCAGGCCGGGAATTCATTCGTGGTGAAGAAGTTGTCGGTCAGGTCAGGGTAGAAGTTCTCGCCGGCCTTGAAGTTCGGATGCGTTGCCTGCGGGATCGGCACCGAGATCATCTGGGGCATGACCTTGCCCTGCAGCGCCGCCACGGCCGCCTTCATCGAGATCGCCACCAGGCCCGGCGACTGGCCGATGGAGGCGCAGAGCAGGCCGTCCTTCGAGTTGGCCGCGCAAAGCTTGCGGAAGCCGTTTTCATCGGCACCGGCCACCGGAATCATCGGGTGCTTGGCGTCGATCAGCGCCCGCACCGCGCCGGTGGAGCCGGCCTGCACGAACATGCCGTCGAACTTCTTGTGCACCGACACCGCGTCGGCCACCGCCTTCTGCGCCGTGCCGTCGTCCCAGTTGCCCACGACCTCGACGATTTCGAACTGGTTGCCGGGCGCCTCGGCCACCTTGCGGAAGCCCAGGTGCCGGTCCCGGTCGACCGAGTTGCCTGGCAGGCCCCGCACCTCGAGCAGCTTGCCGGTCTTGCCCTTGAGGTTCTTCAGCACCCATTCGCCGGACTGCGCGCCGATGCTGGTCTGGTCCTCGTTGACCATCATCACCTGGTCGGTGTCGAGCACGTTGTCGAAGGGCACGACCACCACGCCGGCCGCGTTGGCCCGGCGGATCACCGGCGCGAACGCGGCGGGGTTGACGGCCAGCGTGATGATGGCGTCGTAGCCGGAGTTGATGAAGTTGTCCATCGCGGCGATCTGCGCGGCCACGTCGGTGCCGGTCGATACGATCTTGAACTCCTTCAGCTGCTCCTTCATCTCCGGCGTGGCGGCATAGGCCTTGGCCATCTTGATCATCTGGATGCGCCATGTGTTGCCGACGAAGCCGTTGGCCAGCGCCATGCGGTAGGGCCCCTTCTTGGCAGGCCACTGGAAGAACTTGGTGTTTGCGTCCCAGGGCTTGAAGCAACCCGGGTTTTCGCCCGGGCCGCTCACGACGGCGGGCCCGGCGGCCAGGGCGGCGGCAGATGCCGAGAGGGCCGCGATGGCGGCGGCAAGACGTAGGCTGTGGCGCATGCAAGTCTCCTTCAGAGTGGAGCCCAGGGCCTGTGGCGCACGACGGTGCACCGCTTGCCGAAGGGCGGAAGTTGCCGGGTTATCATACAAATTCGCACCCTGGTGCCCGCTAGGGCTAACCCTGCGTCGGCGGCGCCGACCATGGCCGAGATGGAGGACGCGCGGGTGGGTTTGCCGGTGCCCACGCGGGTGCCTTTGCGCGTGCCGGTGCGCATCGCGCCGCGCTCCTACACGGCCATACATGGCCCTGGCGAAGAATGCCGTCATGGCGAGTCATGGCGAACATGGCAAGCCGGCACACGGCGCCAGGTGTCTTGAGGAGGAGAGTGGCATGGCAGGCGAGGGCGGCAAGGTCCACATCGGCATTTCGGGATGGCGCTACACCCCGTGGCGCGGCGTGTTCTACCCACCGAAGCTACCGCAGCGGCAGGAACTGGCGTTTGCCTCGCGCATGCTGCCCACGCTCGAGATCAACGGGTCGTTCTATTCGCTGCAAAGCCCGTCTTCGTACCAAAGCTGGCACGATGAAACACCTGATGACTTTGTCTTCGCGGTGAAGGGTCCGCGCTACCTCACCCACATGCTGCGGCTCAAGAACGCGCGGGTGCCGCTGGCCAACTTTTTCGCCTCGGGGGTGCTGGCGCTCCGGCGGAAGCTCGGGCCGATCCTGTGGCAGTTTCCGGCGAACATGCCGTTCGACGCCGAGCGCTTCGACGCCTTCTTCGACCTGCTTCCGCGTACCACCGACGCCGCCGCCACGCTCGGCCGCGAACATGACCAGCGCCTCGACGACCGCCACTGGCTGGGCCCGGTGCCGCGCCAGCCGCTGCGGCATGCCGTCGAGATCCGCCACGAGAGCTTCCGGGATCCGGCGTTCATCGCGCTGCTGCGGCGCCACAAGGTGGCCATGGTGGTGGCCGATACCGCTGGTCGCTGGCCGTTGATCGAAGACGTCACCAGCGACTTCGTCTACCTGCGGCTTCACGGCGACAAGGAGCTGTACGCGAGCGGCTACGACGCCCCGGCACTCGACCAGTGGGCCGCGCGCATCGACGCCTGGCGCCGGGGTGGCCAGCTGGAAGGCAGCCGCACCGCCTCCAGTGTCAAGCCACCGCGCCGGGCCGCGCGCGAGGTCTTCTGCTATTTCGACAACGATGTGAAGGTGCATGCGCCATTCGACGCCGCGGGCCTGGCACAGCGCCTGGGGGTCGTCACCGGGCTTCGGGCCGACGGCCAGTTCGAGCCGCCGCCCGGGCTGGCCGGCCCGCGCCGCAGCGGCCCCGCATTCAAAAAGGCCGGCGACCGCAGGCCAGCGTGAAACCGGCAAGCGCGAAGCTGCGAGTTGAAGAAAGGAAACAAGCTTGCGGCACGTCCCGCGCCGCACAACCATCGGAAAAAGCCTACAGCGATCCGGGTCGGCCACGCCCTCGGCGTCACCACCTCGCTCGCGAAAATCACACCATCATGGGAACCAACGCAGCGGCGATCCGCAACGAGCCTTCGACCGCCGATTCGTCTCAAGGCAAAGGCGCCGCTTCATGGCGGAATTCGCCCTGGTGGGCGCGGTTACGCCGCTGGGCGGTTCCGGCCATCGGCGTCTTCGTGCTGGGCATGCTGCTGTCGCATGCGCACAAGGTCGACTGGGCCGGCGCCTGGGAATCCCTCAAGCGCTATCCGCCCCTGCTGCTGCTCGGCGTGATGGGCATCGCGACGCTCAGCCATGCGCTCTACGGCTGCTTCGACCTGATCGGCCGCCGCCACACCGGCCACCGCCTGCCGTGGTGGCAGGCATGGGCCATTGCCGTGACCAGCTATGCCTTCAACCTGAACCTCGGCTCGCTGGTGGGTGGGGTGGCCATGCGGGCGCGGCTGTACGCCCGTGCCGGCCTGGACGAAGCCACGGTGGCCCAGGTCGTCGGCATCAGCCTGGCGACGAACTGGCTCGGCTATGGATTGCTCGCGGGCGGACTCTTTGCCGCCGGCCAGATCTCGCCACCGGAACAGGCTCCTGTCAGCGCCGACACGCTGCGTCTGATCGGCGCCGGCATGATGGTGCTGGCGGCCGGGTACGTATTGGCCTGCGCCCTGGGCCGGCACCGGGTGTGGCGGATCCGCGGCAAGACGCTGCACCTGCCGTCACCCCAGCTGGCCGTGGTCCAGCTCGTCATCTCGGCGGCCAATTGGGCGCTGATGGGCGCCGCCATGTACCTGCTGCTGGGTGGCAAGGTGTCTTACGGCATGACATTGGGCGTGTCGCTGGCGGCATCGGTGGTGGGGGTGCTGACGCCCATACCCGCCGGCCTTGGGGTGCTCGAAGCCGTGTACATCGCGCTGCTGGCTGGCACGGTGGGGCAGGGGCGGCTGATGGGCGCGGTGCTGGCGTACCGGGCGCTCTATTACCTGCTGCCTCTGGCCGGTGGCCTGGTGCTGTACGCCGCCCTCGAGCGGTATCACGCTGCACATGCTGCCGATGCCACCTCTGCGCCGACGCCCGCCGAAAGCACGCTACCAAGCAAGGTGCCCGCCTAGCCAAAGAGCCTCTGTCGCGCACGGCGCGCCGACGTACGCGCCGTTGCAGCAACGCGACGTGCCCCTGCCGCGACGTCCCTTGGTGTGATAAGGTTGGCATAGGGTAAATACTTAGATCACCAGCCCGACCGTGCCCACCGGTCGTGCCCGGCGCCCGTTCGGCGCGCCAACCTGACCACCACATGAGCGATTCCATATCTGAAGAACAGCGCAGCCGCGTGATGTTGCGGGCCGTGCTGGCCATGGGCGTCGGCGGCTTTGCCATCGGCACCGGTGAATTCGTCATCATGGGACTGCTGCCGGAGGTGGCCCGCGACATCGACGTCACCATTCCCCAGGCAGGCCACGTCATCAGCGCGTATGCGCTGGGCGTCGTCATCGGTGCGCCGCTGCTGGCCGTGCTGGCCGCAGGCTGGCATCGCCGAACGCTGCTGATCGCCTTGATGGCGGTGTTCTCGCTCGGCAATTTCGCCAGTGCCCTCGCGCCCGGCTATCTTTCGCTGAACCTGCTGCGCTTTGCCACCGGCCTACCGCATGGCACGTATTTCGGCGTGGCCGCCCTGGTGGCCGCAACCCTGGCGCCACCCGGCCGGCGGGCTCGCGCCGTGGGCCTCGTCATGCTTGGGCTCACCGGCGCGACGCTGGTCGGTGTGCCCATCGCGGCCTGGCTCGGGCAGACGTTCGGCTGGCGGGCTGCT
>JAQGNA010000371.1 GCA_028292075.1 Rhodoferax sp.
GGAACAAGGGCTTCAGCGCGGGAATCAGCAGCAGGAAAGTGAGCCCGAAGCGCAGGGCCAGGAATTCCATCACCGGCAGTTGCTGGGTCGCCTGCTTGGCGACGGCATAACTGCTGCCCCAAACCACCGCCACGGCCAGCAACATCATTTCGGCCATGCCGAAACCGCTCGTAACATCGGACTTGTCAGATTTCATGTCGCCGATTGTTGACCTTGGCCGGTGAGGCGAATAGCCCTTCGGCCGGAACAGGACCTTGACCCCGTGGGAACCAATTCATTCATTCAGGTGCTGCCGGAGATGGTGACTTTCACGCGGGTCGCCGAACTGGGTAGTTTTTCCGCGGCGGCGGCCGTGCTGGGCATGACGCCCTCGGCCGCCAGCCGGCAGGTGACCCGGCTCGAAAAGGAGCTCGGTGTGCAGTTGATGTTGCGCACGACGCGGCAACTGCGCCTGACCGAGGCCGGCGAGGAAGCCTTTGCCCGTTGCAGAGAGATGGTCGCCGCGGCCCAGGGCGCCATGGACATCGCGCAGCAGTTCGCCAGTGCGCCACGTGGCCGGGTGCGCATCAGCGCGCCCAAGGCGTTCGCGCGGCATGTGCTGCATCCGTTGATCCTCGGCTTCCTGCGGCGCTACCCCGACGTGGACGTGCAGGTGGTGGTGGTCGATCGCGACATCGACCCGATCCGCGAGGGCATCGACCTGGTGGTCCGGATGACGGAATCACCGCCGCCGGGCATGGCCGCCCGGCCTCTGATGCGGGTGGAGCACGTCCTGTGCGCGTCGCCGCGGTACCTGGCCATGGGTCAGCCGATCGAACACCCGCGCGACCTGGCCGGGCACAGCTGCCTGGCGCTGGGCGAGCGTGAACACGACCACCAGTGGCGGTTTCGCAGGCATGACCCGGCCAGCGGTGCCGCCGAAGAAGCCGATGTGGTAGTCCATGGCCGCTACACGGTCAACCACAGCGAGCTCCGGCTCGAGGCGGTGCTGGCGGACCTGGGCGTGGGTGGCGTGCCGAGTTTCGTGGCGCGGCAGGCGCTGGAGGAAGGCCGCGTCGTTCGGGTGCTGCCGGACTGGCAACTGCAGGCCGGCTACCAGGGCACGGCCTACATCCTGTATGCGCCCACGCGGTTCACCGTGCCGAAATGCCGGGTGCTGATCGACCACCTGGCCGCGGCGCTTGGGCCGGCCTGATCCGGCACGTTGTCCGGCGTGAGGCCGCCTGGCGCAAGTTGAAACCGCCACGGGGCAGCCAGGGGGTCTCCCCCAGCTGCCTCCACCCGTTAGCGGCGAGCGCGCAGCCGCTCGCCCAGGGCAATGATCTCGCCCATGATGCCGCGGCGGAAGGCCAGCACGCAGATCACGAAGATCAGACCGGTGACCATGGTGACCGATTCACCCAGCGTGTTGAACCATTCGATGCCGCTGAGCCCGGCGACCGCATGGCCGAATTCGCCGATCTTGTTTTCCAGCAGCACCACCACGGCCGAGCCGAGCAGCGGGCCAGACAGCGTGCCCAGGCCGCCAACCAGCGTCATCAGGATGACCTGGCCGGACGCCGTCCAGTGCACGTCGCTCAGCGTGGCGAAACCGAGCACCAGCGTCTTGAGCGAACCGGCAAGGCCCGACAGCGCGGCCGACAGCACGAAAGCCAGCAGCTTGAAGCGGTTGGTGTCGTAGCCCAGCGAAATGGCACGCGGCTCGTTTTCCTTCAGGCCCTTGAGCACCTGACCGAAGGGCGAATGGATGGTGCGCACGACCACCAGGAACGCCAGCACCACGACGGCCAGCGCGAAGTAGTACATGGCCAAATCATTCTGCAGATCGAGCAACCCGAACAGCTTGCCGCGTGGCACGCCCTGCAGGCCGTCTTCCCCGCCGGTGAACTTGGCCTGCAACGCCACGAAGAACATCATCTGCGCCAGCGCCAGCGTGATCATCGAGAAATAGATGCCCTGCCGGCGGATGGCCAGCACGCCGAAGATCCAGCCCAGGAAGGCACCCGACAGCGTGCCGAGCACCAGGCCGATTTCGGGCGTGACGCCCCAGACCTTCATCGCATAGCCGGCCACGTAGGCCGACCCGCCCAGGAAGGCCGCATGGCCGAACGACAGCATGCCGGTGTAGCCCAGCAGCAGGTTGAATGCCGACGCGAACAGCGCGAAGCACATGAGCTTCATCACGAACACGGGATAGGCGCCCAGCGCCGGCGCCACGAGCAGGGCCAGCAACAGCAGCAGGTAGCCGATGGTTGTTTTTTTCATGGGGCCGCCCTATCTTTCTTTGCCGAAGAGGCCGGCGGGGCGTATGAGCAGCACGATAACCATGATCACGAACACCACGGTTGACGATGCTTCCGGGTAGAACACCTTGGTGAACCCTTCGATGATGCCCAGGCCCAGCCCGGTGAGGATGGAGCCCATGATCGAGCCCATGCCGCCGATCACCACCACGGCGAACACCACGATGATGAGGTTCTGGCCCATGAGCGGCGAGACCTGGATCACCGGCGCGGCCAGCACGCCGGCGAACGCGGCCAGGGCGGCGCCGAAGGCATAGGTGAGCGTCACCATCAGGGGCACGTTGATGCCGAAGGCCTCGACCAGCCGCGGGTTCTCGGTGCCAGCGCGAAGGTAGGCGCCGAGCTTGGTCTTCTCGATGACGAACCAGGTCGCGAAGCACACCACCAGCGAGGCCACGACGACCCAGGCCCGGTAGTTCGGCAGCACCATGAAGCCGAGGTTGGTCGAGCCGTCCAGCAGATCGGGTGCGTCGTAGCCCAGGCCGGACACGCCGTAGACCGACCGGAACGCGCCCTCGATCAACAGCGTGAGGCCGAGCGTGAGCAGCAGTCCGTAAAGGTGGTCGAGCTGGTAGATCCAGCGCAGCAGCAGCTTCTCGATGGCAATGCCGAACACGCCGACGATCAGCGGTGCGGCCACCAGCATCACCCAGTAGTTGATGCCGAAATAATTCATGCCCATCCAGGTGAGGATGGCGCCCATCATGAACAGCGCGCCGTGCGCGAAGTTGATGACGTTGAGCAGGCCGAAGATGACCGCCAGCCCCAGGCTCAGGATGGCATAGAAGGAGCCGTTCACCAGCCCCAACAGGAGCTGGCTGAGAAGGCCTGGGAGGGAGATCGTCATGAAGCGGCAGTCAAGTGAACGTGGTCGCCAGCATGGCCGCGGCATCCCTTCCAGGATGCCGTGGAACTGGCTTTGCCAGGCCGCCAGCATCGCCCCCTGCAAGGGGGTGGGAACGACACGAAGTGCGCGACCTGGGGGTGTGCCAATTTACTTCCAAAGCGCGCACTTGGACTCGGCCTTGGTCGTGAACACCTGCTCGCCAGGCATGACCTTGACCACCTTGAGGTAGTCCCAGGGCTGCTTGGATTCGGCGGGCGACTTGACCTGCACCAGGTACATGTCATGCACGAAGCTGCCGTCGGCGCGGATCTGGCCCTTGCCATAGAAGTCGTCGATCTTCATGCTCTTGAGCTGGGCCATGACCTTGTCGGCGTCGGTGGACTTGGCGGCTTCGACGGCCTTCAGGTAGTTCATGGTGGCCGAGTAGTCGGCGGCCTGCACGTCGGTCGGCATGCGCTTCATCTTGTCGAAGAACTTCTTCGACCACGCGCGGGTCTTGTCGTTCAGGTCCCAGTAGAAGCTGGTGGTATGGATCAGGCCTTCGGTGTTCTTCAGGCCCAGGCTGTGGATGTCGGACAAAAACACCAGCAGGCCGGCCGTCTTCATCGTCTTGTTGATGCCGAATTCCTTGGCCGCCTTGATCGAATTGATGGTATCGCCACCGGCGTTGGCCAGGCCCAGGATCTGCGCCTTGGAGTTCTGCGCCTGCAGCAGGAAGGACGAGAAGTCGGATGCATTCAACGGATGCCGCACGGCGCCCACCACGCTGCCGCCCTTCTCCTTGACGATCTTGGTGGTGTCCGACTCGAGGGCCTGGCCGAAGGCATAGTCGGCCGTCAGGAAGAACCAGCTCTTGCCGCCCTGGTCGACCACCGCGCCGCCCGTTCCCTTGGCCAGGGCCACGGTGTCGTAGGCGTAGTGGATGGTGTAGGGCGTGCACTGGTCGTTGGTCAGCGCCGAGGTGCCGGCGCCGTTGTTGAAGTAGACGCGCTTCTTCTCTTCGGCCACCTTCGCCATGGCCAACGCGGTGCCCGAGTTGGTGCCGCCAAACACCATGGTCACGCCGGCGGTGTCGATCCACTCGCGCGCCTTTGAGGCGGCGATGTCCGGCTTGTTCTGGTGGTCGGCCGATATCATTTCGATGGGCTGGCCCAGCACCTTGCCACCGAAGTCGTCGATGGCCATCTGGATCGCCGTGGCGCCGCCCTTGCCTTCGACGTCGGAGTACAGGCTCGACATGTCGGTGATGAAGCCGATCTTCACCTTCTCCTGTGCGTGCACCGCACCGGAAGCCAGGCCGATCGCCGCCAGCGTGGTTGCCAGGACACTGAGTTTGTATTGCATGGTTGCCTCGTTTGGTTTCAGGGTTTAGGGAAGAAGCCGGGGGTTGCAGTGCGGGTCAGACACCGAGCAATTCATTGAGCACCGGCATCTTCACGCCGAGTTCAGCCGCGCCGAACTGCAGCGCGATGCGGCCGTGCTCCATCACGTAGAAGCGGTCGGCCAGCGGCGCCGCGAAATGGAAGTTCTGTTCCACCATGACCACGGTATAGCCCTTCTCGCGCAGCGTCGTGATCATGCGGGCCAGGGCCTGCACGATGACCGGCGCCAGGCCTTCGGAGATTTCGTCGAGCAGCAGCAGCTTGGCGCCGGTGCGCAGGATGCGGGCCACGGCCAGCATCTGCTGTTCGCCGCCCGAGAGCCGGGTGCCCTGGCTGTGCCGGCGCTCGGCCAGGTTGGGGAACATCGCGTAGATCTCGTCCACCGACATGCCGCCCTCGGCGCCATGCAGGCGGGGTGGCAGCAGCAGGTTTTCCTCGCACGACAGGCTGGAGAAGATGCCGCGTTCCTCCGGGCAATAGCCGATGCCGAGGTGCGCGATGCGGTGGGTGGGCATGCCAACGGTTTCGGTGCCGTGAACCTTGACGGAGCCGGTGCGCCGGCCGGTGAGGCCCATGACCGCGCGCATCGTGGTGGTGCGGCCTGCGCCGTTGCGCCCTAGCAGGGTGACCACCTCGCCGGGTTGCACGACCAGGTCGACACCATGCAGCACATGCGACTCGCCGTACCAGGCCTGCAGGCCGCTGATTTGGAGGGCGGCCGTCATGCCGTTATGTCCGGGGTGGAACCGCAGGGTCGCGCGACGGCAAAACCACCATCGGTGGCTTGCATCAGTGCGCTCCCTGCAGCTGGCCTGCGGTGGTGCCCATGTAGGCCTCCATCACCAGCGGATTGCGCGAGACTTCGGCATAAGGCCCCTCGGCCAGCACGGCGCCGC
>JAQGNA010000385.1 GCA_028292075.1 Rhodoferax sp.
CCACTCACCTCGCTCAACTTTGCTGCGCTGAAGATCAAGGACGCCATTGCGGATCGTTTCCGCCACAAGCAGGGCGTGCGGCCCGACGTGGACACGCGCTGGCCCGACATCCGCATCTACGCCCACCTGACGACCGAACATGCGACGCTCTACATGGACACCTCGGGCGAGCCGCTGTTCAAGCGCGGCTGGCGCGAGGACAAGGGCGAGGCGCCACTGAAGGAGACCCTGGCCGCGGCCATGATCGCCGCCAGCGAATGGGACGGCGTGACGCCGCTGTACGACCCCTGCTGCGGCAGCGGCACCATTGCCATCGAAGCGGCGCAGATTGCCTGCAACATCGCCGCCGGCAGCCGGCGCAGCTTTGCCTTCGAGAAACTGCTGCCGTTCCAGCCGCATGTGTGGAACGGCCTCATGGAGCAGGCCCGCGCCGCCGAGCATCCGCCCAAGGCGGAAATCTTCGGCAGCGACGTGGCCCACCGCATGGTCGACTTCGCCATGCGCAACGCCGAGCGCGCGGGCGTGGCCGGCATGGTGCAGTTCCGCGGCGGCGACGCCCTGCAGCGCATGCCGCCAGCGGCGGGTGGGGTGATGCTGGTGAACCCGCCGTATGGCGAGCGGATCGCGGTGGCCGGCGTGGCGGGCCAGCAGGCGGCCCGCCGTTCAGGGGGGCGTGGTGGGCCGCCAATGCCGGTATTGGCAGAGAGCGTGCCCAGCCGGGAAGTCGCCCAAACCGACGACGGCGGCGACTTCTTCCCCAAGCTCGCCACGCACTGGAAGAAAAATTATGCCGGCTGGACGGCCTGGGTGCTGACGCCCGACCTCAAGCTGCCAGGCCGCATGCGGCTGAAGGAATCGCGCCGTGTGCCGATGTGGAACGGGCCGATCGAATGCCGCCTGTTCCGCTTCGACATGGTGTCCGGCTCGGCGAGAGGATGAACACCCACAGGCTTGCCCACTGCGTGTGGCCGCCAACCCCCTTGCAGGGGGCGACGCTGGCGGCCCGGCGGAGCCGGTTCCGCGGCGTCCCCGAACGGGCTTCGCTTCGCTTGCCGAAGGGAGGTCCTCCATGAACGTTGTGCTGGATACCAACATTGTCCTCGACATCTTTCTGTTCGACGACGCCGCGGCCAAGCCGCTGCGGCCGGCGCTGGAGGCCGGCACGCTGCATTGGGTGGCGACGCAGCACATGCGCAATGAGCTGGAGCGGGTGCTGGACTACGAGCACCTCGTACCACGCATGGCTTTCTACGAGGTGACGGCGGCCGACATCCTGGCGGCTTTCGACCGGCATGCGCATCTGGTGGACGTCGCGCCGCGCATTCCGGCGGTCTGCAAGGACCCGGACGACCAGTGCTTCGTCGACCTTGCCGTGGCGCACCAGGCCCTGCTGGTGAGCAAGGACAAGGCCGTGCTCACGATGAAGAAGCGGCTGGCCGCGCTGGGCGTTCAGACCATCAAGGCTATTGAACCTGCAGCTTGAAGGTGTCGGCGCTGGCGTGGCCCCAGTAGATCTTGAAGACGTTGGGCAGGCTGCTGATGTCGCGGTCCAGCAGTGCGCCGGCACGCAGCGGCGGCATCACCGTCACCAGCAGCTTCACGCCGGTCTCGTTCATGCGGCGCACGATGTGGTGCAACGTGATCTCGTTAGGGTGCTGCAGCCCCGCCGCCTGCACCATCTCCTGCAGCGCCTTGAGCGTGTTCTGGTGAAAGCTGAACACCCGGTCGGCCTTGTCGGGCACGATCAACGCCTGTTGACGTACCGGGTCCTGCGTGGTCACGCCCGTGGGGCAGTGGCCGGTGTGGCAGGCCTGCGCCTGCAGGCAGCCCAGCGCAAACATGAACCCACGCGCCGAATTGCACCAGTCGGCACCGAGCGCCATCATGCGGGCGATGTCGAAGGCGCTGATCACCTTGCCGGCACAACCCAGCTTGATGCGGTCGCGCAGGCCCACGCCGATCAGCGTGTTGTGCACCAGCTGCAGCCCTTCCTGCAAGGGCGCGCCCACGTGGTCGGTGAACTCGAGCGGCGCCGCGCCGGTGCCGCCTTCGGCGCCGTCCACCACGATGAAGTCCGGCGTGATGCCGGTCACCTGCATGGCCTTCACCATGGCGAACCATTCCCACGGATGGCCGAGGCAGAACTTGAAGCCCGTGGGCTTGCCCCCCGACAGCGTGCGCAGCCGTCCGATGAACTGCATCATCTCGATCGGTGTGGCGAAGGCGCTGTGCGATGAAGGCGAGATGCAGTCGATGCCGATGGGCACGCCCCGCGCCGCCGCGATCTCGGGCGACACCTTGGGGCCGGGCAACACGCCGCCATGGCCCGGCTTGGCGCCCTGGCTGATCTTCAGCTCGATCATCTTCACCTGCGGGTTCTGGGCCGCCTTGGTGAAGCGCTCGGCGTCGAAGCGGCCGTCCTCGCCGCGGCAACCGAAGTAGCCCGAGCCGATCTCCCAGATCAGGTCGCCGCCGTGTACCTTGTGGTGCACCGAAATCGAACCTTCTCCGGTGTCGTGCGCGAAGCGGCCGCGCTGTGCGCCGGCGTTCAAGGCCAGGATCGCATTGGCCGACAGCGCGCCAAAGCTCATCGCCGAAATGTTGAACAGGCTCGCGTCATAGGGCTGCGTGCAGCCGGCCTCCACGGCCGGCTCGCCTGCCGCCGGTACATGGCCGATGCGGATGCGGAAGTCATGCGTGGCCAGGTGCGTGGGGGCGACCGAATGGTTGATCCACTCGTAGCCCTCGGCCAGCACGTCGAGTTGCGTGCCGAAGGGCCGGTTGTCTGGCTCGCCCTTGGCACGCTGGTACACCAGCGAGCGCTGCGCCCGCGAGAACGGCGTGGCGTCGCTGTCCGACTCCATGAAGTACTGCCGGATCTCCGGCCGCACGAACTCCAGCATGTAGCGCATGTGGCCGATCACCGGGTAGTTGCGCAGCACCGACTTCTTGCTCTGGCGCAGGTCGAACACGCCCACGGCCACCAGCGCGCCGAAACCCAGGAAGTACCACGCCCCAACGCCCAGCCCCACCAGACTGAATACGCTGAGCAACAGGCCGAAGCAGCACAACCCGAAAAAGGTGTAGCGGATCGGGTAGACGGAATTCAGATACTTCAGCATGGGCGGCCTATGGTCGAGCAAGGGTTCGATGGCGCCCGATGCTACTGGCTAAACTGTGGCGTCGTTACCTCGTTCGCCCGCACCGGGCCGACTTTCATGAATACCACCACAACCACCACAGCCCCCACAGTCACCTCGGCCGACGCTTCCGCGCCACCCCCGACGTCAGGCAGCGCCGACGCCCTGCAGCCGGAAGACTTCGACACGCTCGAAGACCTGCTCGAAGACCTGCGCACGCGCTACGACGAAACCCCGCAATGGGAGTTCTGCGAAGGCTTCATGGCGGCCCTGATCTGCAGCCGCCGCGAGATCCCGCCGGCCGAATACCTGCCGGTCTTGCTTGACATCGGCGGCGAAGGCAGCGAAGGCTCGTTTGCCGATGCGGAGCAGGAAGCGCAATTCATGGCGCTCTGGAATCGCCGCTGGCAGCAGGTGGCCACGGCCCTCGATGCGCCGGTCGAAAACCTGGAGGACGACCGCGCCTACATGCCCGAGGTGATGGACATCCGCGGCATGATGGCCGCGCTGTCGCCCGAGGAGCGCGCCGACGCCCTGAAGGGCGATGACGAAGCCCTGCCCGCCTTCGCGCAGGTGTGGGCGCTGGGCTTCATGTTCGCGGTGGAGTCATGGCCTGATGACTGGACGGCGCCCGGAAAGGACAAGGATGCCGCCAAGGCCCTCGACACCGCGCTCGACGCCATCGTCGCCCTGAGCGAAGACGACACCGGCCCGGCCGAGATCTCGCCCTATGCGCACGACGAAGAAGGCGGCGAAGCAGCCCCGGCGCCCAGCATGTCGCACGCGCGGCTCGAAGCCTTCGGCGAGGCGCTGTGGGCGGTGTATGAACTGCGCGATCTGTGGCGTTCCATCGGCCCGCGCGTGACGCAGGTTTTTGCCGAGGCCACCCCCGGCCGCAACGATCCCTGCCCTTGCGGCAGCGGCAAGAAATACAAGAAGTGCCACGGCGCGTAGGCGCTCCCGGCGCCTGACCGCCACACGGCGATCAGGCCGCCGCGAGGAACTTGCGCAGGTTCGCCGCCGCCTGTGCGCGAACCTTGTTCCGCAGCATCGGCGTCCAGCCCAGCAACATGCCCGGCGCGCCCAGCGCCTGGCGTGACCAGC
>JAQGNA010000386.1 GCA_028292075.1 Rhodoferax sp.
CGAAGCATGCCGTGGTGTATTCGACGCAATCGATCCACAAGCTGCTGGCCGGCATCAGCCAGGCGAGCCATGTGCTGATCCAGGATTCGCAGAACGTGAAGCTCGACCGGCATCTGTTCAACGAAGCGTACCTGATGCACACCAGCACCAGCCCGCAGTACAGCATCATCGCCAGCTGCGACGTGGCCGCGGCCATGATGGAGCCGCCGGGCGGCACGGCGCTGGTGGAAGAAAGCATCGCCGAGGCACTCGACTTCCGGCGCGCCATGCGCAAGGTCGACGAAGAGTATGGCGCCGACTGGTGGTTCAAGGTGTGGGGTCCCGACAAGCTGGTGGAAGAGGGCATCGGGCGCGCCACCGACTGGATCATCAAGGGCGAATCGAAGAGCAATGCGAAGGCCAACTGGCATGGCTTCGGCAAGATGGCCACCGGCTTCAACATGCTTGACCCGATCAAGTCGACCATCGTCACGCCCGGCCTCGACCTGAACGGCAAGTTCGCCAAGACCGGCATTCCGGCCAGCATCGTCACCAAGTTCCTGGCGGAGCACGGCGTGGTGGTCGAGAAGACCGGCCTCTACAGCTTCTTCATCATGTTCACCATCGGCATCACCAAGGGCCGCTGGAACAGCATGCTGACCGCCTTGCAGCAGTTCAAGGACGACTACGCCAAGAACCAGCCGATGTGGCGCATCCTGCCCGAGTTCTGCCAACAGCATCCGCGCTACGAGAAGATGGGCCTGGCCGACCTGTGCCAGCACGTGCACAACCTGTATGCCAAGTACGACATCGCGCGGCTCACGACCGACATGTACCTGAGCGACCTCACGCCAGCCATGAAGCCGAGCGACGCCTATGCCCACATCGCACTGAAGAAGACCGAGCGCGTCGAGATCGATGAGCTGGAGGGCCGCATCACCGTGGGGCTGGTCACGCCTTATCCGCCCGGCATTCCGCTGCTGATTCCAGGCGAAGTCTTCAACCGGAAGATCGTCGACTATCTCAAGTTTTCGCGCGAGTTCAACAGCCAGTGTCCGGGGTTCGAGACCGACATCCACGGCCTGGTCGAAGAGCACGGCAGCGACGGCAAGCTGCGCTATTACGCCGACTGCGTTCGCCAGTAAGCGGGCCAAGGCTCCGCCACGAAAGGCCGATGCGCTGAAGTGCGCATCGGCCTTTCGCATTGGGGGCGGGTGTCCTGCGGCTTGCCAGGTCCTCAGGTGATGAGCGGGTGGAGAATTAGGCGTAAAGTCGAGCGCCAATCTTCCGATATGGGTTGTGGGACAGGTGTCGTCTGGCCCGCCCCCGCCAGAAAGGACAATGGATGACGGATGCAATGCCGCCAGCCCGGGCGCGGTGGCAGATGTTGGTGCAGATCGCCACGGTCATCGCCGGAGGACTGATCGTGTTGGGCATGGTGTTGCTGCAGCGCACGCAGGCTGAGGTCTATGGCAACAGCCTCTCGCGGGTGCGCGATTTGCGCGTGGCACGGCTCGAGCTCAGCACCAGCCTGCTTCGGATGGGCTGGACCACAGCTTCCTACCAGACGCCTGTCGATGGAGAAGAAAGCGCGGCCATCTTCCGCGCGATCACCCGCATTGAGAACAGCCTGCTGCGTTTCGAGGCCGACGCCGAAGGCCTGATGCGCGGGGTGGAAGCGCGCGCCGATCAACTTCGCCGGCTGCTCCCACGCGCCGGCGTGCCGGTCCGTCCGTCCGACGCCGAGGCGCTGAAGCGGGGCTACGCGGCGCTCGATGCGGCGATGACAGGGCTCGACAGCTACAACGGTGCGCAGCTGCGTGCGCTGATGGCCGAACAAAAGCTGCAGTTCACCATCGGCGCTGGCGTGGCGCTGCTGCTGCTCACATCGATCGGTTTCTTCCTGCTGCGGAACAACGTGCGGCTGCAACGGGCGGAGTCCGGTTTGCGCGACAGCGCCAGCCAGCTGCGGCAGATGGTCGAACTGATGCCCCAATTGGTGTGGAGCTGCGACGCCAAGGGCCATTGCGACTACCTCAGCAGCCGCTGGGAAAGCTTCACCGGCCAGCCGGTGGAACGGTACCTGGGCGAAAGCTGGCTTGAGCTGACCCACCCCGAAGACCGTGAACGCGTGGCCCGCTACTGGAACGCCATCGTGGCGGCCGGCAGCAATTCCAACCAGGAGTACCGGCTGCGCCGGCACGACGGCGTCTACCGTTGGTTCGATGTGCGCGCCGGCCTGGTGTTCGACGTGAACGGCCAGCCCTTCAAATGGTTCGGCTCCTGCACCGACATCACCGAACGCAAGCTCTTCGAAACCGAGCTGACTCAGCACCGTGACAAGCTTGAAGAAGAGATCGAGCAGCGTACCGCGGCCCTTGTGTCAGCACTTGCTGAACGCAGCAAGGCACAGCAGCGGCTGCACGAGCTGGTGGTCAAGCTGCGCGAAGCCGAATTTTTCGTCCGCAAGGTGGCGGACAATATTCCGGGCCGCATCGCCTATTGGGACCACGACCTGCGCTGCCGCTTCGTCAACCGGGGCTACGGGCTGTGGTTCGGGCATTCGCCGGAGGAACTGCTTGGCCGGTCGATGGAGGAACTGCGCGGCGCCGAGTACTTCGATCGCTTCAAGGACCGAGTGATGGCGGCGCTGGCCGGCGAAGCGCAGGACTACGAACGCGAAGAGTTCAGCGCCGCTGGCGAGCAGGCCGTGACCAGGGTGCAGTACCTTCCCGACCTGCGGGACGGCAGGGTGCACGGGTTCTTCGTTCTGGCCACCAACATCACCCGCCACAAGCAGGCCGAGCAGTTGCTGCAGCTCAGCAACGCGCAGCTGGCCGACGCCCGCGACCGGGCCGACTCCGCCAACCAGGCCAAGAGTCATTTCCTGGCCAACATGAGCCACGAGATCCGCACGCCGATGAACGCGATCCTCGGCCTCACCCACATGCTGCGCCGTGACATCGAGGACCCGGCGCACCAGGCCCGGCTGGCCAAGATTTCCAACGTGGCCAACCACCTGCTGCAGGTGATCAACGACATTCTCGACCTGTCGAAGATCGAAGCCGGCCCGCGGTTGCTCGAAAGCCTCGACTTCTCGCTGGATGCGCTGCTCACGCGCACCTGCACCATGGTGGTCGACGTGGCCCGGGAGAAGGGGCTGGAGGTGGTGCTGGACACCAGCCGGATCCCCGACCGCCTGAACGGCGACCCGACGCGGCTGATGCAGGCGCTGCTCAATGTGCTGAGCAACGCCGTGAAGTTCACGGAACGGGGCTCGGTGCTGCTGCGGGCCGAACTGCTGGAGACTTCTGACAGCGGATTGCTGATCCGGTTCGAGGTGCGCGATACCGGGATCGGCATCGACCCTGCCATGCTGCCGCGGCTGTTTACGCCATTCGTACAGGCCGACGGCTCCAGCACCCGGCGCCATGGTGGCACGGGCCTGGGCCTCACCATCACGCGCCATATTGCCGAGATGATGGGCGGCGAGGCGGGTGGCGAAAGCCTGCCAGGCGCTGGAAGCCGCTTCTGGGTCACCGTGCGGCTTCGGCCAGCGGTGCAGTCCGAGCCGCTGCCGGCACCGGTGCTCACCGGCTTGCACTGCCTGGTGGTCGATGACCTGCCCGATGCCAGGTCCGCCATGGTGGACATCCTGCGCGCCCTGGGTCTACGGCCCGGGTCGGCCGGTTCGGCGCCGGAAGCGCTGGCCATGGTCGGCGCGGCCTGTGACCGTGCGGACCCCTATGCCCTGGTTCTGATGGACTGGGCCATGCCTGGCATGGACGGCATCGAAGCCGGCCGGCGCCTTCAGGCGGAGGTCCGGCCGGGTGCACCAGCCTGCAGGATGGTGCTCGTGTCAGCGAGCGATGACGCAGGGCTGCGCCGGCGTGCGACCGACGCCGGCTTTGTCGATGTCATGCTGAAACCGATCACGCCGTCCATGATGCTGGACTGCCTCATGCGGCTGTTCCAGGCGGGGCAATCAGGGCCGCAACCCGGGCCGCAACTCCCCCGCAGCATGGAAGCGATGGAGTCGGCGGTGCGCGAACAGCACCGCGGCGCCCGCGTGCTGCTCGCCGAAGACAATCCGGTGAACCAGGAGGTGGCTGCCGACCTGCTGCAAGCGGCCGGGCTGGTGGTGGACATCGCAAGCGATGGCGAGCAGGCAGTGCGGCTGGCCGGACGCGGCGACTACGATCTGATTCTGATGGACGTGCAGATGCCGCGCATGGACGGCCTGGAGGCCACGCGGCTGCTCAGGCAGGACCCGAGAATGGCAAAGCTGCCCATCATCGCGATGACGGCCAATGCCTTTGTCGAGGACCGCCAGGCCTGCCTGGACGCCGGCATGAACGAGCACCTGGCCAAACCGGTCGACCCGCGCATCCTGCACGAGGCGCTCCTGCGCTGGCTGCCCGCGCGTCCCCGGCTGGCGCAACCGGCGCCGCTCTCCCGACCTCCGATCGTGCAGACGCCCGAAGAGCAACTGGCCGGCATCAAGGGCCTCGACCTGGCGCTGACCTATGAGCAGTGCGCCAACAAGCCGGCGCTGGCGGTGCGGGTGCTGCGCCAGTTCCTGGGCCACTACCGCAATGCGGGTGCGGGCTTGATGGACCACCTGAGGGCGGGGGAGCTAGAAGAGCCGCGCAAGAAGCTGCACAGCCTGCGCGGTGCGGCCGGCGCGGTGGGCGCAACGCAGGTGCTCGAGCGCGTGGTGAAGATGCAGGCTGCCGTCAAGGCCGACGCGCCGCTGGTGGAACTGCTGCCCTTGGGGCAATCACTGAGCGACGATCTGGACGCGCTGATCGCCGAGCTGGCCGCCCGGCTCGAGTCGTGACCTTCTGGCTGGAACGTCTACCGACAGTGGCCTCAGAAGCTGCGTGAAAGCGCGTGGAGGATGGGCACGCGCACGGGCACAGGCACGGGCCCGGGGCGCTTCAGGCGGCTGAATCCACGCGGTCGAAACGGTAGCCGAAACCGTAGACCGGCGCCAGCTTCCAGCCCCGGCTGCCGTCGAGCGAAAGTTTGCGCCGCAATCGGCTGACATGGGTGTCGACGGTGCGGGCATCGACATCCGCCGACTTGCCCCAGACCTTGTCGAGCAGGAAATCGCGGGAAAGGATCTTGCCGAGGTTCTGGAACAGCACGACGGCCAGGTCGAACTCTTTCTGGGTCATGGCGAGCGGCTCGCCGGCGAGGCTGAGTCGCTCACGCTGAATATCGATCTCGTAGTCGCCGACCCGAAGGATCGCCAGCGCATTGGGCCTGGCACGTCGCAGTGCCGAACTCACCCGGGCCAGCAATTCGAGCGGCTTGGGCGGCTTGACGATGTAGTCGTCGGCACCCGCCTGCAGGGCGGCAACCACCGTTTCCTCGTCTTCCTGGGCGGTGACGACGATCACGGGCAGTTGCCAGCCGATGTTCGCCCGAACCCATTCGATGACCTGGCCACCGGTGCCGTCGGGCAGCACCCAGTCGACCAGCACGGCATCGAACGTCTCTCGCTTGAGTCCTTCCTGGAACGTCTGTGCCAGCCCGAAGCCCCGGCTGGTGTGCTGGCCCTCTGCCAGTAGAAGCAGGATCAGTTCGCGTTGGGACGGGTCGTCTTCCAGCACGCCAATGTGCATGCAGCCTCCAGGTCAACAAGTCAGCAGATCACATCATTCTATGGCCCGAAGGTCGGCGCGGCGCCATAGTCCGTTCACATATTGCAACAATGAAAGCGGTTCAGGTGGGGTGGTGGCGACCACGGGCGGGGCGCTTTGTTCAGCCGGCCCTTGGCGCCAGAGCCATTCGAGGCGACTCTGGCGTCAGCGCACCGTAGAGGCACCGGCGTGGTCTTCGCGCAGCCGCAAGAAGCTGGCGAAGCGAGGCACGCCGCCGGGGTTGAGGTCGCGGAAGCGAAACGTCACCCAGGCGCCGACGGGCGGTGGCGCCAGCCGCTGCGCCGCGCTGAACCCCGTGCCCAGCTTGAAGCGCACGCCGGCTTCGGTCTGTACCAACAGCGCACCCATCGCGCCAGTGAGGCGCCCCTGTCCTGCCAGGTGGGCGAGGACCTGCGCTTCGTCGTCAGCGAACGGTTTGACCTTGACCAGATCACCGGTGCGACCCGGCGCATAGGGCGCGCCGCCGCGGTGCAGCACCAGGCCCTCGCCACCCGCCCGCACGGTGCGCTGCATCTCCGCCATCAGTGCCGCCTCGCTGGGGAGCCGTCGCTGGGCCACTGCCCGCAGCCAAGGCGCATTCACGCCGGCCACCAACGCCGGCAAGGTGGCCAAGCGGGCATCGAAGCTGCCGGAAGCTGCGGGCAGGTCGAACACCATGAAGGCCATGCGGCGCCAGGCTTGGTCATCGGGTGACTGCCGGCGGGCCGTCGACACCGCTTCTGCAAACTGGCCATGGCCCGCCCACAGCTCGCCGTCCAACGGCAGTGCAGGCCAGCCCGCCGTGAACCAGGCGGGCGCCCGGACCGGCTCACCGCCGCGTGTCATCAGCTGCTGACCGTTCCAGTAGCCGCGCACGCCGTCGTACTTCTCGCTGACCCACCAGTTGGCCCAGTCCATGCCGCGCTGGCCGGGGCGGTAGGCATTGGCCAGCATGAGGCCCGGTGCGTCGGCGCTGGCGCGGCTGGCCATGCCCGCCAGCAGGAGTGCCTGCCAGAAGGATCTTCGGCGCAGGCAGAACGGTGTATGGGACTTCATGGCAGCAGCCTCCAGGGTGGATAGCCGCTTCATTCTAGGCAGCGGGCCACCGCTGTTGCGTGCAAAAGCACCAGTTGCAAACACACTGCCAATCGCCTCCGATCAGGAGTGGCTTTGGTGTCATTGCAGGCTCTTCAGGCCACCGTGGTCAACCGAAGCGCAGCAGCATCACACCCGCCAGCACCACGCCCGTGCCGGCCGCGCGCTGCCAGCCGAAGCGTTCACCAAGGAACACCGCGCCAATCAACGCGGCGAACAGCACCGATGTTTCGCGCAGGGCGGCCACCGTGGCCACCGGCGCATGGGTCATGGCCCAGAGCGCGATGCCGTAGCTGCCGATCGATGCCATGGTGCCCACGATGGCGATCTTCCACCGTCCGCCCATGTAGGCCAGCGCGGCGCGGCGGCCCCGGCCGCGTTGCCATAGCACCAGGGCCATGTACGGAATGCCGTCCATCAGGAACAGCGTGGCCACATAGGCCGTCGCATTGCCGGAGGCCCGAACGCCAAGGCCATCGACCACGGTGTAGACGGCGATGATGCAGGCATTGACCAGGGCGAAGCGGAGGGCGGTACGGCGCCGTGCTTCGTCGCCATGGAGCACACTCGGCGATAGCCCGAGCGTGAGCACGCCGGCGCAAATGGCCGCCACGCCCAGCCAGGCCATGGTGGAGATCGCTTCACCGATGAAGGTCAGGCTGCCCATGGCCACCAGCAGCGGCGCGGTGCCGCGCATCACCGGATAGGTCAGCCCGAGGTCGCCGTGTCGGTATGCGCCTGCCAGCGCGATGTAGTAGCCGAGGTGGACCACCGTGGTGATGGCGATATAGGGCCAGGC
>JAQGNA010000391.1 GCA_028292075.1 Rhodoferax sp.
ACGGGCTGATGAAGTTCGGCTGCGCATCCAACCCGTCCAGAAAGTCGCTGAATGCCGGGTCGTCGGCCCCCAGCACCGCCGGCGCGGGGTAGAAGCGCTTCATCCCGGCGCGTTCAAGCTGGATGTCCAGCGGGTCGGCCAGTTGCAGGCCGTTCCGCCGCACTGGCAACAGCGGCGTCCAGTTGGCCGGCACGGGGGTGGCCAGCCGATAGACGATCTGAGGGTCGGTCGCGGCGAACTTCAGCTGCTGCTGGAACGCCAGTCCCTTGGCCTCGAGGTCGCGGTCGAGCGGCTCACCCGAAACACCCTGCACCTTCTTCTCGATGGCCCAGGCCAGGTTCGCCATCTCGTCGCGTGCGAGCAGCGTGTGCTCCAGCGGCTCGCCCTCCAGCACGCCGTCCAGGCTGTCCGGCAAAAAGACCGTGTGCGCCAGTGCGTCCTTGAGCACAGGCGCCGCCGTCACCTCGAACATGCGCCAGGGTGAGGTGGCCGTCGTGGCCACCGGGCCGGCCAGGGCGACGATGCCGAAGCTGTCGACCACCTCGAAGCGGGCGACGTGGTACAGGCCACCCACGGGCAGGCGCACCGGCACCATGAACCAGTCGTTGCCGAACGTCAACGCGAACTCGGTGACGCTCAGGCGCATCAGGTCGGTGGCACCGGCCTCGGCGCCGGCGAAGTTGACGTTGCCGTCCTCGAACTCCCAGTACCGGTCGGCCGGCATGCCGGGGTAGCGCACCGGCGTCGGGTGGCGCCGCGCCACCGAGAAGCTCCGCTCCGCCGGCTCGGGCGGCACATCTTCCCCTGCCACAGCCACCAGCGGCTGCGCCCGAAAGTCGTCCCAGTCCACATGGCCGTCGGTGTATTCGGCCGCCGCCAGTTGGACCGCGCCACCGCCGGGGGCCAACGGGCCGGTGCCAAGGGCGAAGGCGTATTCGAAGCGGTCTCGCTGCCACGAGGGGTTGTCGGCCGCACCGTCGAACAGCATGCCATCGCGCCAGCGCAGCCAGCCGTCGATCACCGCCTGGGCCGCCGCATCGAGCCCGGCCAGCGCGGGCGGCAGGCCGGTGAGCGCGCCGTCGGCACCCCGCAGCGGCGCCAGGTCGCGGGCCAGGGCGTCGGCATCGACGGTGCGGCCGTGCAGCACGGCCGACCACAGCAGGCCAGCTGCGTCGGCCGCGCCATCGGTAGGTGGTGGCAAGGCCAGCGCATAGGCCTGCAGCAAGGCCGTGCGGGTGGCCGCGTCGACGCGCCTCAGCAACTGCAGGCCGGCCTCGCCGCGCAGGCGCGGATGGGTGCGCCAGGCGGGCTCGGCTTCGACACGGGTCTCGATCGGCGCCTGGCCGGGCGCCAAGGTCTGCCAGGGCTGTCGATCCCGTTCGGCGCCCGGGCGAAAGCCGCGCACCGGCACGCCCTTGACCTCGAAGCGCACCGACAGCGGCGTGCCGGCGTCTTCGCCCTGGAACTCGTTGAACTGCCATTGCCGGGCCAGCATCCACAGGGGGTCGGCCACCGGTGCCTGCAGGCCGGCCTTCAGGCTCACGGTGGTGGGCTGGGTCTCGAGCCGGGTGAAGCCGGTGATGGATGGCGGCTGCAGCGCCGCCAGGTCCTTGACGAAGGCCCCGTTGACCTTGGCGAATTCGCGTTTCATGGCAGCCCCCTTAAAAATGCTTTCACACCTTGCCCAGCGGCAGCACGAGCTTGCCGGACACGCCGGCATGCAGCGCGTTGCGCAGCGCTTGCCGCGACAGCTCGAGCAACTGCACGCTGGGCAGCTGGTCGGTGTAGTTCTGCGGCAGGGTGTTGCCCGGGAGCAGCTCGCCCAGGCCGCTGCCCAGGTCGCGCGGCCGCACCGCCCGCAGCCGGGCGAGGTCGAGCGCCTCGTGCAGCACGTCGACCACTTCGTCGAACCGCCAGTGCGCCTGGTCGGCCTGCGGCGGCAGCGCCAGCAGAATGCTCTGCGGCGGCCGGGCGCCCGGCGCGTCGTAATGGAAGCCGATGCCCGCGGTCTGGAAGCGGTCGGGCAGGTTCTCCTGCCATTCGTCGCAGACGAAGCCGGCCAGCGGCGTGTCGGCCGCCACCGCCTCGCGCCCACCCGGCGTGTGCAGCGCCAGCGCCAGGCTGGGCTTGATGCGGTGGAAGTTCTTGAAAGCCGCCGGGTCGCCGGCCAGCAGCTCGTGCAATTCTTCCGGCACCTGGGCCAGGTCGGCGGCCACGCCTTCGGCCTCTTTCCAGGCTTCGGGCAGCGCAGCCCAGGCCTGGCCCTCGCGGTAGGGGTACTGCACCACCGTAAAGTCACCAGCTGTTGAATAGCCGACCAGCGCCTCGTGCGCACTCAGCGCGCCGGCGAAGCGGTCCAGGCCATCGCGCACCCGCGCGAGCTGGGTCATCCAGCCTGTCACCTGCCAGGGGTCTCCCAGTGTGAGCGCGCCCTGCGCCGCCAGCGACGCGTTGAACGGCGCGGCATAGCCGCCGAGCGTGAACCGCGGCAACACCGGGAAGTCGCGGCCCAGTAGCCGGCGGATCTGGTCGATGGAGCGCTGCACCTGCTGGCCGTGGGTCGGCGGCGGCGCGCCTTCTGGCGGCGCAACCAGCAGCGCGTCGAGCCTGGCCTGCAGCAGCTCACCCAGCGCCAGCCGCGCCACTTCGGCGCGGGCGTCGCGACCGGCCGGGTCGGCACCCGACGCGTCGATGGCGGTGACCTGCGGTGGCCAACTGGCCGGCGCCAGGAAGTCATCCATCGCTGACAGGTTGGCGATCAGCTCGCCGGCATCGGCGCTCACGGCCACGGCGTCTTTCAGCGCCACGAACTCGGTGAGCAGGCGATCGGCGCGGTCCTGCAGATCGGCCAGGTCCACACCCGGGTATTCACCTTCGTCGGGCAGCGCCTGTTCGATGTCGTCCTGCGGCACGACCAGGTCCTTGCGGGTGGCCGGCCGCAGCCGGTCGAGCACGGCGCGCAGCGTGGTGCACAGCGCTTCGAAATGCGCCAGGCCGAGATCTTGCGGCGTGGCGCCTTCGGGCAGGATGTCGAGGCCGGCCACGCTGGCCGGGTCGTCCAGCCGCTGGAACATGGCCGCCGCCAGTCGTCCGCGAAAGCCGGTGCTGGCCTGCTGCGACTGCACCGCCGGGTCGAGCGCCGTGGCGCCCAGCACCGCGGTCAGTGCCGACACTTGCAGCTCGTCCAGTGCCACCACCACGGGAAGTTCGTCCATGACACCCACCGCGCCCAAAGCCGCCGCACGGTGCACTCGCGCGGCGAAGCGGTAGCGCGCCGGCGCCCCCAGCATGTGGGCCAGCCAGGCGTCGAGAGCGGGCTCGGTGCGCGCGCGGCGGTCCACCGGCCAGCCAGGCGCCGGGCCGGGGCACAGCACGCCGAAGCGCTGGGTGTAGGCCACGCCGGCACGCGGCGTGCGGCCCACCTCCGGCTCGATGGGCAGCGACTGCTTGTCGACCACGGCCATGGCGGCGCCGGCGCGTTCGAAGTTGCCCCTGACGATCTGGTGCACGCCTTCGGCCATGAGCAGGTCGGCCACGGCGTCGGCCATGTCGGCGGCTTGTGCCAGCACACCCTCGAAGGCCTGCTGCTCGGTCGCCGGCAGGCCGTTGAAGGGCTGGTGGCCGTTGACCACCACGGCGGCCAGCCGCGCCCGCATCACACCCGCGTCCTCCTGCCAGGCGGCCAGCAGCGCCACCGCATCGACCACGTCGCGCGCGGCCACGGCCTCCTGCGGCTCGTCGGTCGGCGCCTCGCCAGCGGGCCGCCACGGGTAGGCCTGGCGCAGCGGCCAGATCAGCTTGCCCAGCGGCGGCTGCGCGTCGCGCAGTGCGCGTTCGATCCGGTAGCCGTAAAGCGCGGCCAGCGGCTGGTCGCGGGTCAGGCCCTGCAGGATCTCCTGCGCGGCATGGGTGCGCGCGGCGTCCAGGTCGATGTTGAACGCGCCCTGCTCGCGGTTGGCGATGCAGCCACTGCGCAGGATGGCCGCGGTGGCCGCCTGGGCCAGTGACGGTGCCAGCACATGGCCTTCGCTGTCGGGCCGGCCATCGCGCCGCAGGTTTTCCACCCAGCCGTAGCCGCCCACATAGACCCCGGCTGCCTGCCGGCCGCGCAGCGTGGCCAGGCGTTCGCTGGCGCGGGCGGTGTACCAGGCGTCGAGTCGGTAGGAAAACGCGTCGAGCGTGGTGCGGAAGGCGGCGTTAAGTTCGCCCACGGAACGCGTCGCCAGGTAGCCCAGGCTGGCCTTCACCGCGCTGATGTCGCGCAGCGGCTGGAACACGTGCAGGCCGGCGTCGATGAACTGCGCGGCGGCCTGCGAAGCCCGCGAGGGCGCGACTTGCAGCGGCGTGTCGGCCAGGCGCTGCATGACGAATTCACCGAGCGTGGCGGTGCCGGTCACGTCGGGCAGCACCACGCTGGCCAGCTGGCGCGGCGTGTGGATCTCGAAGGTGGCCTCGGTCTCGGCCCGCGGCTCCACGTTGACCAGGGCGGCGGTCACGCTGGAGATGGTCTTGGCATAGGCGGTGCTGGTGAGCGAAAGGGCCACCGCGGCCTCGTGCTTCTCCAGGTCAACGGCGTAGGACGTGAGCGCCTGCAGCAGGGTGGGGCCGCGTTCGTACTGCTTCAGCAGCGCGTCGGCCTGGGCCGCCGGCCCGCCGAGCACCGTGGCCATCTGCGCCAGGTAGTTGCCCGGGCCGTCGGGCAGGAAGGCCCCGGCCGGCGCCTCCAGCTTCGCGTCCTTGGCATCGGCCAGCACCCAGGCCACGCCGGCCAGATAGCCCGGGCTGTAGGGCGGGTCGGGCCGGAAGCGGCGGCAGACGATCTGGGCGTTCCAGTATTCGGCGATGTTGAACAGCCCGAACAGTTGCTTGGCCAGCATGTCCTTGGCCGGCCCCCACGGCGACTGCGCCATGCACAGCTTGATGGGATCCTCGTCGCGGTAGAAGGCGGCCTGCGACCAGGGCGAGGTCTGCAGGATGTCCTTGGCCTTGGCCACATCGCCGTCGAGCATGAGCGGCACCTTGTGGCTGGCCAGCTCCCACATCGGCCGCAGGAAGCCGAGCACCTTGCCTACGCCCTGCGCGACCGCCGGGCTGCCCGCGTCGCTGTAGCCCTTGCCGACCACCGGCAGCAGGCCGTACGGCTGGTTGCCCACGCGCAGCAGTGGCAGCGGTCCGCCGGGGCGCAGGTGGGCCACCGCGTAGCTGCGCAGCCGGTACAGCGTCTCCGGCTTGAAGAAGGCCTTCTTCTCGTCGTCGCCCGGTGCGTTCCACAACTCCGCAAGATACTGCCCGAAGGTACCGCGCCACAGCGCGTTCACCATGTGAAGACCGGTGCGTTGGTCGGTGAGGTGCGCGTTGACGATGCCGTCGGGCACGAGGCCTTGCTCAGGGAGGCCGAAGGCATCGCACAGCAGCTCCAGCGCGTCCTTCTCGGGCGGCAACGCGGCGGATTCGGCCGGTGTCGGCACGCCGGTCTCCTGCACCGGGCTGTAGCCCGAGGGTGCGCCCTCGGTGTTGTTGGTGGGCGTGCCCGGCGGCACGAAGCCGATGCCGCGGCTGTCGCGCTGGGCGGCCAGCAGGTCGGCCAGTTCGTTGGCGGTCTGCATGCCGTCCTTGGTCCATTCGAGGCCGACGACCACCAGCCGCTTCAACAGGCCCACGGCCAGGTTGAAGCCGCCGCCCACCTGCTGCTGCGTCACCTCCAGCGCCATGCCCTTTTGCACCGCGGCGTCGAAGTCGACCAGCCAGCGGCGTTCGCCGTCGAACAGGCCCTCGGCCTTCTCTCCGTTGGCACCCTGGGCAGCCTGATCGGACAGTTTCTGCCAGTCGGGCGACATGGGCAGTTCGTCCGGAATCCGCGCGCCCCAGACGCGGAACACCTCCACCAGCCCGTTGCCCGGGCCCGCCTGGACCGCAGCGCCGTAGCCGATGGCGCACCACCGGTCGGGCAGCAGCAATGCGCGCGTGGCCTTGGCGCGGGCGTCGATGGTCGCCACGTCGGGGAACTGCGGCACGGCCTGCGGCTGGCCGGCGTCGGCGGCATTCGAAGGCTGCAGCACCCGGGCGATCCACAACGCGCGGCCGCGACCGAAGGCACGCGCCAGGTCGCGCTGGGCCCGCTGGGCTTCTTCGGCATCGGCGGCGAACCGAGCCTGCCACAACGCGGTGCCGCCTGCGCGCTCGGCCTCGGTCAGGGCGGCGCTGTGGCCCACCACGTGCAGCACATCGGGGTAGACGCGAATGCGCAGTGCCGCGCCGTCCTGCACATAGCGGGTTTCCAGGCGCACAGGGAACATCGCGATGGGCAGGCCGCCATCCAGCGCCTCCGCCAGCGTGGCCGGGTCGCGGTCGCGCAGCAGCTCGTTGATGCCGGCGTCCAGGCGCTGGTCCACCTCGCTGCGGCGGCGGGCCAGTTCGGCGCGGCGCTGGCGCAGCTGGGCCAGCGTGGCTTCCGCTTCGCTGCGCCGGGGAGCGTCGGCCCCCTGGCG
>JAQGNA010000429.1 GCA_028292075.1 Rhodoferax sp.
GAACCCGCGTCTGGTCTACGTCAGCCACAAGGGTTTCTTGCCGGGTCCGTATGACCACCGCACCGCGCTCGACGAGGTGGTGCAGATGATGGGCGGCCTGGCCTACATGACAGGCCGCCAGGGTGACCCGCTGCGCGCCGGCACCAGCGTCAACGACATCATGGGCGGCATGTTCGGCGCCATCGGGGCCATGGCGGCCCTGCGCCAGCGCGAGCTGACGGGGGAGGGCTGCGAGGTGCAGTCGGCGCTGTTCGAGAACAACGTTTTCCTGGTGGCCCAGCACATGATGCAGTTCGCTGCCACCGGCCGCGCCGCCGACCCCATGCCCAACCGGATCTCGGCCTGGGCGGTGTACGACGTCTTCACGGTGAAGGACGGCGAGCAGATCTTCCTGGCGGTGGTCAGCGACAAGCAATGGGCCATCTTCTGCAAGGCGTTCGGCCTCGCGGAGCTGATGGCCGACCCGCGCCTCAAGACGAACAACGACCGGGTGCGGGCGCGCGAATGGATGATGCCCCTGCTGCGCTCGCACCTGGCCAACCGCAGCGCCTCGGAACTCGGCGCGGTGTTCGAGGCGAATGAACTGCCGTTCGCACCCATCACGCGGCCGCACGATTTGTTCGACGACCCGCACCTCAATGCCACCGGCGGCCTGGCGCCCATCCGCCTGAACGACGGCCGCACATCGAAAGTGCCGCTGATGCCTTTCACGCTCGGTGGCGAACGCCCCGGCGTGCGGCTGCAACCGCCGCAGCTCGGCGAACACACCGGCGCGCTGCTGCATGAAGTGGGCTATGCCGAGGACGAGATCACGGCGTTCAGGGCCCGGGGCATCATCGCCGGCGACTGACCTGCGACTGACCTGCGACCGACCTGCGACTGACGGCGGGCGGCCGGGCCGCTGCGTATCATGCCCGGCCATGGACAAACTCAAGCAGCTCGAATCCTTCGTCGGCGTGGCCACGCGGGGCAGCCTGACCGCCGCGGCCCGTGCCGAGGGCGTGGCACCGGCGATCATCGGCCGGCGCATCGATGCGCTGGAGGAACGGCTGGGCGTGCGCCTGATGCTGCGCACCACCCGCCGCATCAGCCTGACGCACGAGGGCAGCGCCTTTCTCGAAGACTGCCAGCGCCTGCTGTCCGACATGGCCAATGCCGAGGCCAGCGTGAGCGCAGGGGGCGTGAAGGCGACAGGCCATCTGCGCGTCACGGCGCCGGGCGGGTTCGGGCGCCGGCATGTGGCGCCGCTGGTGCCGCTGTTCCGCGACGCGCACCCCGACGTGACGATTTCGCTCAACTTGAGCGACCGCGTCACCGACCTTGCCAGCGAGGGCTTCGACTGCGCGGTGCGCGTGGGCGACCTGCCCGACTCCTCGCTGGTGAGCGTGCGGCTGGCCGACAACCGCCGGCTGTGCGTGGCCACGCCCGGCTTCCTTCAACGCCATGGCAGGCCGCTGCACCCCGGCGAATTGGCGAAGTTCGACTGCCTCGCGCTGACCAGCGACGCGTCGCAAAGCCGCGGCTGGGCGTTCAGCGTGCCGACGCCGGGCGACGACGCCGGCACCGAGATCGTCCACCTCAAGCCCGGCGGGCCGCTCGACTGCTCCGACGGCCAGGTTCTGCACGACTGGTGCCTGGGCGGGCGCGGCATCGCGTGGCGCAGCATCTGGGAAGTGGAGGCAGAGATCGCCGCCGGCCAGTTGGTGGAGGTGCTTGACCGTTTTGCGGCGCCGCCCAACGGCATCTTCGTGGTGTTTCCGCAGCGCAAGCACCTGCCGCTCAGGGTGCGCCTGTGGATCGACCACCTCCGGCTGCATTACGGCCGCGCGGAGTTCTGGCGCCATGAATGAGCAGGCTTGCGCCCTTCAGGCCCATCACCGCGAGAATGGGGCCATGACGATGCCCCGAACCTTGCGGCGAGCCAGGCCGCTCCTCCCTTTTGCAGACAACCACCAGCTGGCCCGGGCCGGCCGCTGGATTGGCCCGGCTTTGGTCGCCCTGGCACTGGCCGGCTGCGCGAACCCGTGGAAAGCCATGTCGCCGGGTGCTGACCGCCGCGCCGCCGACGCGCAGCCGCGCGACGTGCCGCCAGGCATCGTCAGCGTGGTGCATGCCGACCCGGCCAGCTTCAGTGAGGCCCGCCTGCGTCCCCAAGAGAGCCCCCGGGCGCGGCAGGCCTGGCTGGATGAAATCTGCATCGATCTGTCGGACCGCGCGGCCGCGGCCTTGGCGCCCGGCCAGCGTCTCGAGGTGAAGATCACCGACGTCCGGCGCGCCGACCCGCCCGCCATCGAGCTGGATTTCCGACTGCTGACCGCCGATGGCCGCTTGCTGCGCCAGGGTCACCGGCAGTTGCGTTCCACCAATGCCACCGCCGGCGCAACCCGCCCGGGCCGCGACCTTTTGCAAAACGAAAAGGCGCTCACCAACGAATGGGTCGCAAGGGAGTTCGGCCCAGGCCGCTGAACCGGCCAACTGGCCATGACCGGATGGCCCTCCGCGCGTGATTCGGCAACGGCGGTGTTGCATGCGCCCCCGCCGCGTGCCTGGCGATGCCCGATGGCGGACGTGAAAAAACCCGCGCACCGAGGGTGGGCGGGTTCAGGCGACCGAAAAGTTAGCGAGGGTCAGGCGGCAGGCTTGCTGCTCAGGCATTCCTTCATGAAGGCTTTGCGATCGTCGCCCTTCAGCGTCTTTGCCTTGGTGTCGGCATTGCACGTGGCCATCTTGGATTGCTGGCTTTCCTTCTTGGCGCTCAGGCACTCTTTCATGAAGGCCTTGCGGTCGTCGCCGTTCTTGCCCTTGGCGTCTGCGTTGCAAGTGGCCATCTTGCTCTGCTGCGGCGTCTTGACAACGGCTTCGGCCGCATGGGCGAAGCCCAGCGTGCAGCTCAGACCCAGGGCGGCGACGAGGGGAAGAAACTTGTTCATGGGGAACTCCTGAAAAGGAAGTGGAACTGGAACCTGCGTTCGCCGTCTCAGGCCCGCAGGCCCCCTATAACGTGGGATCGGGCGGAACGGATGACGGGCCCCCTGTATGGCCCCGTAAAATCGCCCGATGCTCTCAGTCAAACAAGATTTGCTCTCGGCCCTGGCCGCCGGGCTGGAAAAAATCACCCCCGGTGGCGGCGCAAAGGCCGCGTTCGAATCGCCCAAGGTCGCCGCCCACGGCGATTTCGCCTGCACCGCCGCGATGCAGTTGGCCAAGCCGCTCAAGCTGAATCCGCGCCAGGTCGGCGAGAACCTGCGGGCCGAACTGCTCGCCCAGCCCGCCTTCGAGCGCTGGGTCGAGGCGATCGACATCGCCGGACCTGGCTTCATCAACATCAGGCTCAAGCCCGAAGCCAAGCAGCAGGTGGTGCGCGAGGTGCTCGAGGCCGGCGCGAACTTCGGCGTGCAGCCATCCAATGGCCAACGCGTGCTGGTGGAATTCGTCTCGGCCAACCCCACCGGCCCGCTGCATGTGGGCCACGGCCGGCAGGCCGCCCTGGGCGACGCCGTCTGCAACCTCTACCAGACGCAGGGTTGGAACGTCTACCGCGAGTTCTACTACAACGACGCCGGCGTGCAGATCGGCACGTTGGCCACCAGCACCCAACTGCGCGCCCGCGGTGTGAAGCCCGGCGACGCCGAGTGGCCGACCGACCCCGACAACCCGCTCAGCAAGAACTTCTACAACGGCGAGTACATCGCCGACATCGCCGCCGACTTCAAGGCGAAGAAGACCGTGAAGTCGGACGACCGCGAGGTCACCGCCTCGGGCGACGTGGACGATCTGGCCTCGGTCCGCGATTTCGCGGTGGCCTACCTGCGGCGCG
>JAQGNA010000729.1 GCA_028292075.1 Rhodoferax sp.
GATGTAGTTGCCCATGCGCATGTTTTCGTTGCTGGCATGCTGGTTGTTGTCGGCGTTGACCAGCGGCACGATGGCGAATGGCACGCGCAGCACCTCCACGATCTCCGCCGTCGGCACCGTGCCGCCCATCATCCGGATGCGCACCGGCTCGGGCTGGGTGCCGAAGGCCGCGACCATCGCCTGGTAGGCCCATTGGCCCACGGCGGAGTCGATCGGCGTGCCCGCGGCGTCCGCGCCCTCGCTCTGGTATGAAAAGCTGGCCAGCTTGTCGTAGCGGGCCCGGTCGTCGTCGGTGGGCATGCCCTTGACCAGGTGGTAGCCCTGCGCCTGGATGTGCGTCTCGATCAGCCGGCCAAGGTACTTGGCGTTCGAGTCAGGGGTGGTGCGCAGGTCCAGTTCGGCGACGGCGGTGTCGGGCACGATGTTGGCGACCTTGTCGCCCACCGCTGCCGAGGCCATGCCGCGCACATTGAGCGACGGGTATTGCATCGCCTCCTGGTAGTTGGCGCCGACCTTGTCGGCCTTCGCAATGCCAAGGCGCTTCTGCAGCGCGCCTTCGTCGTCAGGGACGGCGGCCATGATCTTGCGCTCGGCATCACCGAGCTTGACCTGGTCGTAGTAGCCGCGCACGGTCACACGGCCCTGGTCGTCTTTCATCGACGCCAGCAGCGACGCCAGGCGCTGCGCCGGGTTGGGCGAATAGTTGCCGTAGTGGCCGCTGTGCAGTGACACCTTGGCGCCGTAAACCGTCAGGCGGGCTTCGGCCGCCCCACGGTTGCCGAAGATCAGGGTGGGCCGGTTGGTGGCATGCATCGGCCCGTCGTGGATCACGATCGCATCCGCCTGCAGCAGGTCGCGGTGGGCCGCCATCACCTTGCCGATGGAGGGCGAGCCCTTTTCTTCCTCGCTGTCGAGCACCACCTTGACGTTGACGCCCGGTGCGCCGCCATTGGCCTTGAGCGCATCGATGGCGGCGAGGAACATCATGATCGGCGCCTTGTCATCGGCCGATGAACGACCGAACACCCGCCATTCCGGATCGACCGGACCGTTGAAGAGTGGCGCGGCATCAAACTCTTCCCAGTCGCCCTTGGCGCTGCGGCGCTTGAGCACCGGCACCCATGGGCTCTTCTGCGCCCACTGGGCCGGAATTACCGGCTGGCCGTCGAGGTGCATGTAGAACAGCACGGTCTTGCGCTTCGGGTCGCTACCGGGCAACTCGGCGAACAGCATCGGCTTGTCTGCGTTGGCCAACTGCCGTGTCGTGAAGCCGCGTTGGCGGAACGAGGCTTCGAGGAACTCGACGTTCTTGCGGACGTCGGCCGGCACGATCGCGTCGTTCGGCAGCTTCAGCAGCTCGAAGTACTCGCGGTAGCTGGCCTGCGCATGTTGCGCCGCCGCGGCGGCAGACAATTCGGCGGCATTGGCGGCCAAGCCGGCGAGCAGCACCGCACCGACGGCCAGGGGACGAACAGAGCAAGAAAATGGAGGAATGTTCATGGTTTTGCAAGGATAACGCCAGGCGCAAAAACCGTCAGACGGCCGTCCCGGCACACCGATCGCCCTTGAACCGCCCTGCCTTCGCGAGGCCGGCGTCAAACGCCGGTGGCCACCGCTTCGCGCACCATGCCGAGCTGCCGCCTCGACACCAGCAGCGCCTCGTCCAGCCCCTGCAAACGCACCGCCCAGCCCTCGCCGTCGACCGCGTCGAAGCTTTTCTCGAGCGACCGCATGGCCCGGCGAGCCACCAGCGCATTGCGGTGGATGCGGATGAAGACGGCCGCGTGTTTCGTTTCCAGCTCGCTCAGCGAGCCGTCGAAGATGTAGCTGCGCGCGGCGGTCCGCACGGTGATGTACTTCAGCTCCGCCTTGAGGTACAGCACCTCTGCCAACGGCACGCGCTCGGTTCGGCCGCGGTCGTGGATCACCAGCACTTCGTCGGGGCCTTCGAGCGGCGCCGGGCGCGAGCTTTGCAGCAGGCGCTCGACCTTTTGCAGGGCGGCCTGCAGGCGCTCGAGCCGGACCGGCTTCGTGAGGTAGTCCACCGCGTCGAGCTCGAAGGCCTCCACGGCATGGCCGGCGTGCGCGGTGACGAACACCACCGCTGGCGCGTGCGGCAAGGCCTTGAGCTTTTGCGCCAGCTGCGTCCCGTCGGCGCCAGGCATGTGGATGTCGAGCAGGGCCAGGTCGAAGTCCTCGCTGCGCAGCATCGCCATGGCCTGATCGGCTGTGGCAGCCTCGCCGCACACCAGCGCGGCCGGCGTGGCGCAGTCGCCCAGCAAGGTGCGCAGGCGCGCCCGGGCCAGCGGTTCATCGTCGACGATCAGCACGCGCAGGGTCATGGCGCGATGATGCTACAGCCCGGCCGATTGCCCAAACCCGCACCCCAACCGCCAGCCGAATGCCCCAAGGAATGCGCAGTGGCCATCACGCCGGCACCTCGATGCGCACCTGGTACACGCCGTCCTTCAGCACCGCCTGGAAGCGGCCCTGCACGTCGTGCAGCAGATTGAGCCGGTCGCGTACGTTGTTCTGCGCCATGCCGTTGCCGGGCGCGCCTGGCCCGGCGGGCACGGTGTTGATCACCTTGATCACCACGGTGCCACCCCGCCGTTCGGTGGAAATGCGCAATTCGGCACCGCTCTCGCTCGGCTCCACGCCATGCCGCACCGCGTTCTCCACCAGCGGCTGCAGCAGCAGCGGCGGCAGTTGCGCAGGGTCCGCCGCCGGGTCGAGCGCCCAGACCACGCGCAGCCGCTCGCCGAAGCGCACTTGCTCGATCGACAGGTAACGCGCCGCCAGGGCCACCTCTTGTGCCAGCGTGACCGACTCGCCGTGGTCGACCAGCGCGTGGCGGAACAGGTCGCTCAGGTCTTCGAGCAAGGCTTCGGCCTTGGCCGGCTCGGCGCGCACCAAAGCGATGGCGCTGTTCAGGGTGTTGAACAAAAAATGCGGCTGGATGCGGGCCTGCAGTTCCTCGAGCCGGGCCGTGGTGGCCGCCGGTGCCTGCGCCCGCGCCCGCAGGAACAGCCCCGCCACCACCAGCGCCGACAGCAGCGCGCCCAGCGCCGCACTGGCAAGCCAGGGGGCCGGCTCGGCAAAACCGGTCAACGCCAGCATGGCGCAGCCGTAGGCACCGGCCAGGGCGCCCATGGCCACGCCGGCCAGGTGCTGCGCGTTGCGGGGCAGCCGGGCCAGCAGGCGTTTCAGGCTGCAGGCGGCGATCAGCCACACCAGCGTGGCGGGGAGCGCCCCGCCGGTCAGCAGCGACAGGCGTGTGAGCCAGTCGACAAAATTAACGGCACCGAACATCGCCCCCACGGCCACCGCCGTTTCCACGAACAGCACGGCGCGGAGAATCACCCCGGCGCGGCAAGCGTCGAACACCAGCGCCGGTGATGCGGCTGCGGTGGCCGCTGGCTCGGCCGGCAGTTCCTGGAAGGTCGATAAAATTTGAGGTTCTTTCATGCGGCTGGACGGGTCGGCCCCGATTATTGGGGATGCAGCCCCTCGGCAGTGTGCTTGGCCGGCGTGCCATCGCACCCCATTTCTTCTTTTTGAGCTTACCTTCATGTCCACAAACCAACTCGACAAAAAATCCGAAGCCTGGTCGGCGCTGTTCTCCGAACCCATGAGCGAGTTGGTCAAGCGCTATACCTCCAGCGTTTTCTTCGACAAGCGGCTTTGGCAGGCCGACATCGCCGGCAGCCTGGCGCATGCGGACATGCTGGCCGCGCAGAAGATCATCGCCCCGGCCGACCTGGCGTCCATCCAGAAGGGCCTGGCCCAGATTGGCGCCGAGATCGAGTCCGGCGCCTTCGAGTGGAAGCTCGACCTCGAAGACGTCCACCTGAACATCGAGGCCCGCCTAACCCAGTTGGTGGGCGACGCCGGCAAGCGCCTGCACACCGGCCGCTCGCGCAACGACCAGGTCGCCACCGACGTACGCCTGTGGCTGCGCGGCGAGATCGACCTGATCGGCGAACTGCTGCTGGCCCTGCAGACCGCCCTGCTCGACCTCGCCGACAAGAACGTCGAAGTCATCCTGCCTGGATTCACCCATTTGCAGGTGGCGCAGCCGGTGAGCTTCGGGCACCACATGCTGGCCTACGTGGAGATGTTCTCGCGCGATGCCGAACGCATGCTGGACGTGCGCAAGCGCGTGAACCGCCTGCCGCTGGGCGCCGCCGCGCTGGCTGGTACCAGCTACCCGCTGGACCGCGAGCGCGTGGCCAAGGCGCTGGGCATGGACGGCATCTGCCACAACAGCCTGGACGCCGTGAGCGACCGCGACTTCGCCATCGAGTTCACCGCCGCCGCCAGCCTGGCCATGGTGCACATCAGCCGC
>JAQGNA010000487.1 GCA_028292075.1 Rhodoferax sp.
AACGCCCCTGGCTGTGCTGCGGCAGCGTCATGCGTTCGATGAGGCGGCCGGTGTGGAGCACCAGCACGTCCGCGCCTTCGCTCAGCGGATCGCTTTCGATGCGCTTCAATTGCTCGGCATAGGCGGCGGGGTCGACCATGAGCGACGCCATGTGGTGCTGCAGGGCCTCGTCGTCGCGACGCACCAGCATGGCCTCGGGCACGTCCCAGAGTTCGGCGAAGCGCCGGTTGCAGGCAGCAATGCCTCCGTCGAGGTTGCACACCAGAATGCCGTCGGCCGTGGCTTCGAGCGTGGCCTGCATCTCGGCCAGCACCAGCTCGAGCTCGTCTTCCATGTGGCGCTGCTGGCTGCGGTCGCGCATGCACACCATGTAGGCCTGCTGGCCATCGCCGAGATGCAGCGGACTGATGCGCCGCTCGACCTGCAGCGTCTGTCCGTCACCGCAGGGCATGCGGGTCTCGGAGTGGATGGTCGGGTCATGGCCGGCCGCCACGTCGTCCCAGAAGAAGCTGTCCTCGGGCGAGGCGGTGAAAGCAGCCACCGGCTGCCCGATGAGCTGCGCCTTGGACAAGCCGAGCAGTTGCACGGCCGCCTCGTTGACACCGATGATGACCAGGCTCGTCCGGTCGATCACCCATACCGCATCGAGCACGCACTCGATGCAGGACATCACCGCCGCGCCGATCACGCCTGCTGCCCGGAGCGGTCGGCGCCGAAGGCACGCTCGTAGTAGTAACAGGTGCGCGGTCGAGGCGAGAGATATTCGAGCGCGGCCCGTGGCAACTGCGACGGCTTCATGCTTCGGCGGATGCCCATGGCCGGTGCATCTTCGAGGTCGACGATGAGGGCTTCGTCGCGGGGCACGTTGACGTCGTGCACGATGACGCGCGGCTTGAGCGGCCGCGCCGAATTGACCGACACCACGATCGCGAAGCCCTCGTTCGCCAACTGCACCACCGAGCCCGGCGGGTACACCCCCATCATGCGGATGAAGGCGCCGAGCGTGACGCTGTCGAACCGCGGTTTCATCTGCGCGAAGATCAGCGACAGTGCCTCGTGCGGCGTGAGCGCGTTCACCATGCGCGCCGGATTGCACAGGTTGTCGTAGTGATTCACCAGCGCCAGGATCTTGCCCGGCGCCGAGAGGCGTTCGCCCCGCACATGCGACGGAAAGCCGGTGCCGTCCATCATCTCGTGGTGTTCCGCCACCGCCGTCAACACCGGCTGCGGCAACTGCATGCGCTGGCCCGTGGCCAGGCTGTGCGCCACATGCTCGCGGTAGCATTGCTGTTCGGTCTCGGTGAAGTTCGGGTCGGCGTAGCGCATGCGTTCGGGCAGCTGCGCCTTGCCGAGGTCGTGCACCAGCGCTGCCACCCCCAGGGTGTGCATCTCGGTGGCCGGCAGGCCCAGCGCCTTGCCGAGCAGCAGCGAAATGACCATCACATTGACCGGATGCTCCGCGCTGCGGTCGCCCATCGTTTCAGACAGCAGGCGGATGGCCGACTCGCCGTCGCCCAGGATGTCGTTGACGCAGCCGCCCACCAGCGCCTCGCTTTGCTCGCGTGCCGCAGCCGGCTTGCTGCTGGCCTGGTCCGCCACTCGGCGGAACTGGCGCATGGCTTCATTGAAGCGCCGCTCGCAGACCTGCAGGCTGCGCTGCTGGGCGTTCAGCTTCTCGCGGCGCAGCGACTTGAAGGCCGCTGCTTCGTCAAGCAGGGTTTCGGCCAGCGGCACCGCCTCGTCACTGGCCGTTTCCGCCGGTTGCGTCGTCGCGTCGCCCCGACCATCGAAACCCTCCGAGGCGTCCAGCTCGGGTGCCGCATCGCCCCCGGGCAGCGCATCGGCATCGCTCTGCGCCGGGAAGTAACGGACCTGACTCAGCCCGAGCGAACGGATGCGATTGATCTGCTCTTCGGAGGCAATGCGAAAACTGCCCTTGGGGAAAGGATGGTCCATCCAGCCCAGGTCGAGCTGAACGAAGAGACCGCGCCGCAGTTGCGAGACATCGATCCACACCGACTCTTTATCTTGCATAAGATGAAACGAAAAGTGCGCTGTAGGGCATCGAAACATTATGACGCGATTAGGTGACATATTGTTACTACCGACGAGGCAAGGAGTGCTGTTTCGTCGTCATTTTTGCAACGGTTGAGCTGGTGCGCTCAGCGTCAGCCTCAAAAGTTCTGGTATGCAAACGGCGTGGCGAAGCGCATTTCTTCCGCGGCGGCGCTTGACATGCATCAAGCGGACAAGACAGCGCCAGGCCTAAGCTGACCCCATCACTCCAGGAGATCTGCCATGTACAAACGCATCCTCGTTCCCACCGATGGCTCCGAACTGTCGCGCAAGGCGGTGGACAGCGCCCTTGCGCTCGCCGCTCAATTGAAGGCGGAAGTGGTGGCGCTGAAAGTAGTGCCGCACTACCCGCAAAGCTATTTCGAAGGCTCCGCGCCGATCGACTTGAACGCCGTGGGCCAGACCGAGCTGCAGTGGCTCGAAGCGGCGAAAAAAGTGGTGCAGGCCGTGCAGGCCAGCGGGGAAGCGGTGGGCGTGAGGGTGCGGCCCGAAACAGCCATGTCGGATCTGGTGTCGGAAACCGTGCTGTCCACAGCCGCCAAGCTGGAATGCGACCTCATCGTGATGGCATCGCACGGCCGCAATGGCCTGAAGCGCCTGCTGCTGGGCAGCGAGACCCAGCAGGTGCTGACGCATTCGAAGATACCGGTGCTGGTGCTGCGCTAAAGGGCGCCAACGCCCGCCACCAGGAAACCTGCGTCAGGCGAACAGCGCCTTGTATTGCTCGCGCAGCAGGTTCTTCTGAACCTTGCCCATGGTGTTGCGTGGCAGCGCGTCGACGACGAAGCAACGCTTGGGCACCTTGAAGTTGGCCATTTCGG
>JAQGNA010000548.1 GCA_028292075.1 Rhodoferax sp.
GCGCACCCTGGGCCGGCCAACTCACCGCCATGGGCCTCCCGGGCCGCAGCATCGTGGTGGAGATCACCGAGGGGCTGTTGCTCGACACCAGCCGCCGGGTGACCGACCACCTGCTCGAGCTGGGCGACGCCGGTATCGAGGTGTCGCTGGACGACTTCGGCACGGGCTATTCATCGCTGTCGTATCTGCAAAAGTTCGACATCGACTTCTTGAAGATCGACCAGTCCTTCGTGCGGCATCTGATCCCAGCGTCGACCGACCTCGCCCTGTGCAAGGCCATCATCCTCATGGCGCACGAGCTGGGGATCAGGGTGGTGGCGGAAGGCGTTGAGACGCAGCAGCAGTGCGACCTGCTCGCGGAGGCCGGTTGCGACTACGCGCAGGGCTACCTGTTCTCACGGCCGGTACCCGCGGCCGACTTCGAGGCGTATCTGGCCGACCGCCGGCCCGGCTTGGTCAGCTGACAACCGGCCAGAAAAATTATTTTGAGCCGACTGCATCCAATGGCCGGGCTGGCGTGTATTACAGGTAGCAGCGCATCAAGCGTTGCATTCCGTGTCCTTCCGTCAATCCCTGAGGAGTTTTCATGTCGATCAAGCAATCCCTTCGTTCCCCCCGTTTTGCGCTGGCTGCAGCCGCCGCCGCTGCCCTGCTCACCGCCTGCGGCAGCATGGGCAACGCGCCGTCCATGTACAGCCAGATGAGCCTTCCCGATGCAGTCAAAGTGCCGGCGGGCAACCGGGTGGCCATGGAAACCGTCGGCGTGGGCGAGATCACCTACGAGTGCCGCGACAAGGTCAGCACGCCGGCCATGCCGGCAACGCCTGGCGCCACCGAATGGGTTTTCGTCGGCCCCAACGCCGTGCTGAACGACCGCAGCGGCAAGGCCGTGGGCAAGTACTACGGCCCACCGGCCACCTGGGAATCGATGGATGGCTCGAAGGTCACCGCGACACAGCTGGCCGTTGCACCCGCTGGGGCCGGCAACATTCCCTACCAGCTGGTGAAGGCCAACCCCGCCACGGGCGGCGGCGCAATGAACGGCGTGACGCACATCCAGCGCGTGGCGATCAAGGGCGGCGTGGCTCCCGCCACGGTCTGCAGCCCGGCCAACAAGGGCGCCAAGGAAATCGTCAAGTACCAGGCCGACTACATCTTCTGGAAAGCTTCCTGAAGCGCGCCTGCGGAGAGCATTCCGCCAGCCGCAAAAGTTGCGTGGGGCAGGCTTTCGTCGACTAACATCGGCCCGGTGTGCCACCCTGGCACAGCCAGCAGGCCGATGATTTCAAACTTGTGACGACAGCCGCAGACACCTACGACTACGAGCGCGCCCTCCGCGATTGCGCGCTGGGCGACCGCATGGCCTTGCAGGCGTTGTACCAGCGGGAAAGCCGCTACCTGCTCGGCGTGGCCCTGCGCATCGTCCGCCAGCGCCAGCAGGCCGAAGACGTGGTGCACGATGCGTTCATCAACATCTGGAGCCAGGCTGGCAGCTTCGACGCCAATCGCGGCTCGGCGCGCGGCTGGATCTACAGCGTGGTGCGCCACCTCGCGCTCAACGCCGTAAGGAACGGCGCCCGCGAGGTGTCCGTGGACGAAGAAACCGCCGAGGCCCTGGAGACAAGACAAGCCATGGACGCCCATTCGCAAACCACCGACGCCTTCACCCTGAACGCCGACCTCGGCCGGCTGAACGACTGCCTCGGCCGGCTCGAGCCAGCCCGGCGAAATTGCATCCTCTATGCCTACATGGACGGCTGCACGCATGGCGAGATCGCCGAACGCGCCCAGGCACCACTGGGCACGGTGAAGGCCTGGATCAAGCGCGGCCTGGCCAGTCTCAAGGAGTGCATGGGATGAACCGCCCGAGGCCCGTCGCGGCAGCCGTGACACCATGGCCAACGAGATGGGCAACACCATGCCCGCGCCCACCTGCTGTGGTGGTGCGCCGCTGCGAGGCCGTCCGATGACGACCGAAGACCGCGACGCGCTGGCCGCCGAATATGTGTTGGGCACCCTGTCCGCCGCACGCCGCCGGGAGGTGGACGACCGCCTGCCGGACGACCCGGTATTGCGCGCCGCCGTGGTGGCCTGGCAGGAGCGCCTGCTGCCGCTCGCCGCACTGGCAGACCCGATCGAGCCGACGCCACAACTCTGGCGGCGCATCGCGCACAGCGTGGGGCCGACACCGAGGATGGCGCCATCGCAGCCCCCCGTGCGCAACGCCGCAAAGCCACCCAGCCAGGGCTGGTGGCAGAACCTGGGCTTGTGGCAGGGGCTCGCCGGCACTGGTTTCGCCACGGCCGCCGTGTTGGCGGCGGTGCTGGTGACGCGCCCTGCGGTGACGCCGGCATCGCCGCAGTACATGGTCGTGCTGGTTGCACCGCAGGACAAGGCGCCCGGCTGGGTGGTGCAGGCCAGCGACACCAAGCGCCTGAGCCTGATTCCGCTGGGAACGGTGACCGTGCCCGCGGAGAAGTCGCTTCAATTCTGGACCAAGGGGGACGACTGGCGCGGACCGGTTTCGCTTGGCCTGGTGAAGCCGGGGCAGACCTTGCAGATTGCACTCGACAAGTTGCCGCCGCTGCAGCCGAACCAGTTGTTCAAGCTGACGCTGGAGCCAGCCCAGGGCTCGCCGCTCGACCGGCCGACCGGGCCGATCCAGTTCATCGGCCGGGCGGTCAAGCTGATCTAGCGGAGGTCAGCTCGGCTTGACGATGTCGGCCGGCAGATCGCGGCCGTGGTACTTCTTGTAGATGGCGTTCAGCTTGCCGTTCTTGATGTTGGCGTTGACCCAACCGTTCACCCATTCCTTCAGCTTCGGTTCACCCTTGCTCATGGTGATGCCCAGGCCGGAATCGAGCTGGGAGAACTTCATTTCGAAATTCTTGCCAGGGGCGCGCTTGTTCACCTCGCCCATGTTCGACGGCGTGCTCGAGAACACATCGACCTGGCCGGTGACCGCCGAAGTGATCAGCGTGGCGTCGTCTTCGTAGCGCATGATCTCCGCGCCCTTGGCCTCGCGCGTGGTGATGGTGTCGTTGGTGGTGGCCCGGGTCAGTCCGATGCGCTTGCCTGTCAGATCGCCATAGCCGGTGATCTTCATGTCCTTCGGTGCCGCCACCATGATGGTAATGGCCGAGTAGGGGATGGAGAAGTCGACCACCTTGGCGCGCTCTTCGGTGATCGACAGGCTCGAGATCACGAGGTCTGCGCGCTGGGCCTGCAGCGTGGGGATGCGGGCTGCGGTGGTGATCGGCACGATCTCCAGCTTCACGCCCATGTCCTTGGCCAGTTCGGTCGCGGTGTCGACGTCGGAGCCGGTCGGCTGCAGGTTGGCATCGGCATAGCTGAACAGCGGCGTGCCGATGGCGATCGCCACGCGCACCTTGCCGGCCTTCTTGATTTCGTCGAGCTGGTCTGCCATTGCCACATGGGCGCCGCAGGCGAGCAGCGTGGCGGCAAGCGCGGTGCGGGTGAATCGCTTGGTGACAAGGCGGCGTTGGTCGTTGAATGTCATGGGTGTCTCTCTCCTGTGGATGGTGAAGTGTTTTGAAAATGGAAGAACAGGCGGCTAGAGGCCGTTGTCCAGAAAAGCGCGCAATTCCGGTGTCTTGGGCGCGTCGATCATCTCACCGCCGCCGACCTCCCACACCTTGCCCTGGTGCATGTAGATGATGCGGTCGGCCACGCGCCGCGCGAACGCCATTTCGTGGGTGACCAGCAGCATGGTCATGCCGCCAGCGGCCAGGTCTTCCATGACGCGCAGCACCTCGCCGGTGAGTTGCGGATCGAGTGCCGACGTCACTTCGTCGAAGAGCATCACCTTGGGCGACATCGACAGCGACCTGGCGATGGCCACCCGCTGCTGCTGGCCACCGGAGAGCTGTTCCGGGTAGGCGTCGGCCTTGTTCCGCAGGCCCACCTGATCGAGCACGCGCAACGCCACCTGCCTGGCCTCGGCCTGCGGCAGCTTTTTCACGTGGCGGAGCGCGAGCAAGATGTTTTCTTCCACGGTGAGATGTGGAAAAAGGTTGTAGCTCTGGAACACGATGCCGACTTCGAGCCGCAACTGTTTGAGCTTGACGTGCGGGTCGTCCACCCGGATGCCGCAGACCTCGATCTGGCCGGCGTCGATGACCTCGAGCCGGTCGATGCAGCGCAGCGCCGTGCTCTTGCCGGAGCCGCTGGCGCCGATGATGGCAACCATCTCGCCCCGTGCCACCTCGAAGGACACGCCCTTCAGCACCTGGTTGCTTCCAAAGCTTTTGAATACCTGGTCGAGCCTCACGATGGGGCGGGCCGGCGCGGCGGCGGCGGCGTCGGTTCGGGGGCGGTCGTGCAGCAGGCTATCGGTTGGCGACATTCAGTTTTTTCTCCATGGCTTCACTCCAGCGCGACAGCGGGTAGCACAAGGCAAAGTAAAAGCAGCCGACCAGAAAAAAGATCAGGAAAGGCTGAAAGATCGAGTTATTGATGATCTGGCCGGCGCGGGTCAGCTCCACGAAACCGATCACCGAGGCGAGCGAGGTCATCTTGATGATCTGCACCAGGAATCCCACCGTTGGCGGCAGCGAAAGGCGCACCGCCTGCGGAATGATCACGAGGCGCAGCGTCTGCCAACGAGAAAAAGCCAGGCATTCCGATGCTTCCCACTGCGGCTTGGGCATGGCCTCGATGCAGCCGCGCCAGATGTCGCCCAGGTAGGCGCTGACGTAGACCATCATGGCGATGCCGGCGGCCACGAGCGAGGGCAGGGAATAGCCATACACCGACAGGCCGAAGTAGACGATGAACAGCAGGATCAGCAGCGGAATGCCCTGAATGCATTCGATGTAAACCAGCGAGGCCCAGCGCAGCCATGGGCGTGGCGAGATCCGCGCCAGCATCACCCCGAAGCCGCCCATGGCGCCCAGCACGAAGGCCAGGGCCGAAAGCACCAGCGTCCAGCCAATTGCCGTGAACAGGTAGAGAAGGTGGGTGCCGGTGAAGCTGCCGACGTTCATGCCGCGCCTCCGTGGCTTGCGACCGTGGCCGCGGCCAGTGCGCGCTGCGGGCGGGCGTCGCGCGCGGCCGCTTGGCGCAGCACCCGCCGCCGGCGAAACAAATAGTGGCCGAGCACCGAGGTGGCGAGCTTGATCAACAGTGACAACGCAAGGTACAGCGCGGCCACGACGATGTAGGTTTCAAGCGACCGGAAGGTGTCCGATTGCACGGTGTTGGCGATGGCGGTCAACTCTTCGGCGGAGATTTGCGAGGCCATGGCCGATGCCTGCATCATCAGCAGGAACTGGCTGGTGAGGGCGGGGTACACCTTCTCGATGGACGGCTGCAGCATCACATGCCAGCCGATGCGCCATTTGGAAAGCCCCAGGCATTCGGCCGCCTCGATCTGGCCCTTGGGCACCGACTCCAGCCCTGCGCGAATGATCTCGGCCGCATAGGCGGCGATGTTGATGATCATGGCCAGCACCGCGGCGGCAAAGGTCGGCATTCGCACCCCGAAGCTTGCCAGGCCGAAGTACAGCAGGAAGATCTGCACCAGGAACGGTGTGTTGCGCACGATCTCGATGTAGACCGAGCAAATCTGCGAGATCGGGGTGATGCGGCTGCGCTTGGCGAACGCCACCAATGTGCCAACCGCCACACCGACCACCACCGCGACCGCCGTCATCTTCAAGGTCAGCCAGGCGCCGTTAAGGAACACGGGCCAGTAAGGCGCAAGGGTGCTGAAATCGAGTGCGTATTTCATTCGTGAGGGGCCAATGTTCTGCGGTGTTCTGCGGTGTTGTGCGATCGGCAGGCCGGGCGGGGTTGTGAGGCAGCGCCGGGCAACGACGACGCGAGAACTGATGTCGTACAACTGCGCGATTATGTTCGGATTGGTCAGACCAATGGAGGTGGGTTATCCCTAGGAAAGGTTTTGACTTCTGCATTTGCTTCAACAGTTCTGCGCGAAATGCCTCTACGGTGTCGAGAACCTTGACACAGATTTACATTCTGTTGCTAGTCAGTCGGAGAAGGCGTTGATTTTGAACGAGTTTACGTACTGGCACAGGTTTTGCTTTGATTTCATCGCTCAACCAGTAAAGGGATTTCGTTGAAAAAACTGCTTTTCACCGCTGCAATGGCCCTTGCTGGATTCGCCATGGCACCAGCCCATGCCGTTCTGGTCAACTTTGCCT
>JAQGNA010000595.1 GCA_028292075.1 Rhodoferax sp.
CCGTTTGGGAAGAAGGTCTGCATGGGCCTGTCGCTGGTGCTCATGCTCGGCTGCCTCTGGCTGCTCTTTAAGGGCTCGTACGACCAGACCCTCATCAACTGGGAGACCACCAGCGCGGTGATGGAGGGATCGGTCAGCTACTTCTACGCCTCGGGCCTGGTGTTCGCGGTGCTGGCGGCGCCCATCCTCCTGAGCAAGCTGTGGATGCTGCTGACCGGCCAGCTCGACGCCGATCACCTGGTGCTGATGCAGGAATCCGAAGAAGCGCCGCATGCCGGCGGCAACAGCGCCCCCTGAAGAAGAACGAACCATGACCATCACCATCTTTCTCGGCTCCATGCTGGCCGCCATGGCGCTCGGCGTGCCCATCGCCTTCTCGCTGCTGCTGTGCGGCGCCGCACTCATGTGGCACCTCGACATGTTCGACGCGCAGATCCTGGCGCAGAACGTCATCAACGGCGCCGACAGCTTTCCGCTGCTGGCCGTGCCCTTCTTCATGCTGGCGGGCGAGATCATGAATGCGGGCGGCCTGTCGCGCCGCATCGTGAACTTCGCCATGGCGCTGGTCGGCCACATCAAGGGCGGGTTGGGCTACGTGACCATTCTGGCGGCGGTGATCCTTGCCTCGCTGTCGGGTTCGGCGGTGGCCGATGCCGCGGCGCTCACGGCCTTGCTGCTCCCCATGATGGTGGCCGCCGGCCACGACAAGGCACGCTCGGCCGGGCTCATTGCCTCGGCCGGCATCATCGCCCCCATCATTCCGCCGAGCATCGGCTTCGTGATCTTCGGCGTGGCCGCCAACGTGTCGATCTCCAAGCTGTTCATGGCTGGCATCTTCCCGGGCGTGTGGCTGGCCGTGGCGCTGGTCTTCACCTGGTGGTACCTGGTGCGCAAGGAGGTGGTGCAGCCGCCGCCGCGCAAGACCGGCGGCGAAGTGCTGCAGGCCCTGCGCCTTGCCACCTGGGCGCTGGTGCTGCCGTTCATCATCGTGTTCGGGCTGAAGTTCGGCGTGTTCACGCCCACCGAGGCCGCCGTCGTGGCCGCGGTGTATTCGCTGTTCGTCTCGACCGTGATCTACCGCGAGCTCAAGCTGAAAGACCTGGTGCCGCTGTTCGTCTCGGCCGCCAAGACCTGCGCGGTGGTCATGTTCCTGGTGGCCGCCGCCATGGTGTCGGCCTGGCTCATCACCGTGGCCAACCTGCCGGCCCAGGTGGTGGCGCTGCTCGAGCCACTGCTCGACAGCCCGCGCCTGCTGATGCTGGCGATCATGGTGCTCACCATGGTGGTCGGCACCGCGCTCGACATGACGCCCACCATCTTGCTGCTGACGCCGGTGCTGATGCCGGTGGTCAAGGCCGCGGGCATCGACCCGGTCTACTTCGGCGTGCTGTTCATCATCAACAACGCCATCGGCCTCATCACCCCGCCGGTGGGCACCGTTCTCAACGCGGTGGCAGGCGTCGGCAAGATCAGCATGGACGAAGTCACCAAGGGCGTGATCCCTTTCATGATCGCCCAGTTCCTCATCATGTTCCTGATGGTCGCCTTCCCTTCGCTCGTGATGGTGCCGGCCCGCTGGTTCTATTGACCGACCAGGACACGTCCGGGCGCGACTCGTTGCGCCACGTCCGGACCCGCTGCCATCCCGCGCACAGCCGACCCAAGCCTTCCTCACTTTCTGTTGACCTTCCTCATTTCTCCAGGAGACATTCCATGAAACGCGCCTTCCTCAAGACCCTCGTCGCCACCCTGGCCCTGGCCGCCTTCGGCACCGCTTCGGCCCAGGCCATCGGCGAACGCACGCTCAAGTTCACCACCCAGAACCCCAAGGGTCATCCACTGGTGATGGGCATGGAAAAGTTTGCCGAGATCGTCACCGCCAAGTCCGGCGGCTAGGTCAAGGTCAACCTGTTTCCCGGCGGCGTGCTGGGCGGCGACGCGCCGGTGGTGTCGGCCATGCAGGGCGGCACCATCGAGATGGCGGTCATGAACTCGAGCTACCTCGCCGGCCAGGTGAAGGAGTTCGCGGTGTACGACTTCCCCTTCATGTTCACCAGCAGCAAGGAAGCCGACGCCGTGGTCGACGGCCCCTTCGGCAAGCAGATGCATGCCCGCCTCGATGCCAAGGGCGTGGTCGGCCTGGCCTACTGGGAGCTCGGCTTCCGCAACATCAGCAACAACAAGCGCGCGATCAACAAGGTGGAAGACATCGCCGGCCTGAAGCTGCGCGTGATCCCCACGCCGATCAACGTCGACTGGGTGAAAACGCTGGGTGCCAACCCCACGCCGATGACCTTCGGCGAGGTCTACTCGGCGCTGGAGCAGGGCGCCATCGACGGCCAGGAAAACCCGGTCACGGTGATCGCGGCCAACAAGCTGTACGAAGTGCAGAAGTACCTCACGCTCACCAACCACCAGTACAACCCGCAGTCGGTGCTGATCAGCAAGAAGTTCTGGGACACGCTGAACCCGGCCGAGAAAAAGCTGCTGGGTGACGCGGCGGTCGAGGCCGGCATCTACCAGCGCCAGCAGGCCCGTGCACAGGCCACCACCGCGCTCGAGGCGGTCAAGAAGGGCGGCATGCAGGTCAACGAACTCTCGCCCGCCGAGCTCGCCAAGATGCGCGAGAAGATGCGCCCGGTCATCGCCAAGTTCGGCGTGAGCGTGGGCCAGGACGTGGTCAAGGAACTGCAGGACGCCATCGCCAAGGCACCGAAGTAAGCGGCATATCAGGGCGGCCCGCCGACCCGCGGCGGGCCGCACAATGAAGCTCTTTCAACCCACCTCCCACCGAAGGCCCCCATGAAGATCCTCCTGCTGCACGGCATCAACCTCAACATGTTCGGCAAGCGCGACCCCAAGCAGTACGGCACGGTAACGCTCGACGATATCAATGCCAGCGTCACGGCGCTCGGCCAGGAACTGGGGGCCGAGGTCGAGGCCTTCCAGACCAACTTCGAAGGCGAGATGGCCGAGCGCATCCACAGGGCGCATGGCGACGGCGTGGACGCGGTCATCATCAACGCCGGTGCCTGGACGCACTACAGCTACGGCATCCGCGATGCGCTGGCCATCCTGAAGGCGCCGATCATCGAGGTGCACATGTCCAACATTCACGCCCGCGAGGCCTTCCGCCACCACTCGGTGCTGGCCGAGATCGCGCGCGGCCAGATCGCCGGCTTCGGCGCCGAGAGCTACCTGCTCGGCCTGCGCGCGGCCGTGGCCGCGGTGCAGGGCGCCAAGGCCTGATCCACCCCCAGGAGACCGACCCATGCGCCGTTGTATCGCCACCGTTTCGCTGTCCGGCATGTTGCGCGAAAAGCTGCAGGCCGCGGCCGCGGCGCGCTTCGACGGCGTCGAGATCTTCGAGAACGACCTGCTGCAGTTCCCCGGCTCGCCGCGCGACGTGCGCCGCATCGCCGAGGACCTGGGCCTCAGCATCGACCTGTTCCAGCCGTTCCGCGACTTCGACGGCGTGAGCCCGGCGCAGCTGCTGCGCAACCTGGAACGCGCCGAGCGCAAGTTCGACGTCATGCAGGAGCTCGGCGCACCATTGATTCTGGTGTGCACCAATGCCCAGCCGTCAGCATCGGGTGACATCGCGTTGCTGGCCGACCAGATGCACCAGCTGGCCGAGCGCGCCGCCGCCCGCGGCCTGCGCGTGGGCTACGAGGCGCTGGCCTGGGCGCCCAAGGTCAGCCACTACTGGCAGGCCTGGGAGGTGGTCAAGAAGGCCGACCATCCGCACCTGGGCCTGGTGCTCGACAGCTTTCACACGCTGGCGCTGCGCGACGACCCGCTGCCCATCGCCCAACTGCCCGGCGAGAAGATCTTCTTCCTGCAGCTGGCCGACGCGCCGTGGATCGACACCGACGTGCTGAGCCACAGCCGCCACTACCGCTGCTTTCCCGGCCAGGGCGAGTTCGAGATGGCGAAGTTCACCGCCGCCGTGCTCGACGCCGGCTACACCGGCCCGCTGTCGCTGGAAATCTTCAACGACGAATTCCGTGCCGCGCCGGCCCGCCCCACCGCCGCCGACGCCATGCGCTCGCTGTTGTGGCTCGAGGAACAGATGCGCGGCGTGGTCTCGCAGAAGACCGGCCAGCCGCTGGCCGACAACCGCCGCGTGTCGCTGTTCGACCCGCCGGCACCGCCCAAGCTGCACGGCTGGTCGTTCATCGAATTCGCGGTGGACGCGGCCAGCGCCGAACGCCTCGCCGCCATGCTGGCCACCATCGGCTTCCAGAAGATCGGCCGGCATCGCTCGAAGGCGGTCGATCTCTACGGCCAGGGCGAGGTGCGCGTGATCCTCAACCTCGAAGAAGACTCCTTCGCCCGCTCGTACTTCGAGACGCATGGCGTGTCGGCCTGCGCCACCGCGCTGGCCACCACCGACGCACTGGCCGCCCTGGGCCGGGCCGAGGCGCTGGGCTGCACCCGCATGGCGGGCAGGGTAGGGCAGAACGAGCTCACCATTCCCGCCGTGCGCGCGCCGGACGGCAGCCTGCTGTACTTCTTCGACGTGCAAAGCGGCGGCGAACATGGCTTCGAGGCCGACTTCATCGTCGACGTCGCTTCGGGCGCCGGGTCCTCGGGCACGGCGTTTGGTGACCGGGCCCGCATCGACCACGTCGTGCAGGTGCTGCCCACCGGCCAGGTCGAGCCGTGGACGCTGTTCTACCGAGCCGTGCTCGGCCTGCAGCCCACCTCCACCGTGGTCATGAACGACCCCTACGGCATCATCAAGGGCCGGGTCATGGCGTCGGGCGACCGCGAGGTGCGCTACGCGCTCAACGTGTCGGAGCGCGCCAGCACCTCCACCGCGCGCACCGTCTCGCAGTTCGGCGGCGCCGGCGTGCAGCAGATCGCCGTGGCCGTGCCCGACCTCGTGGCCACGGCCCGCCGCCTGAAGGCGCTGGGCGCGAGCCTGCTGCCCGTGCCCGGAAACTACTACGACGACCTGGTCGCCAAGTACGACATCGCACCGCAGCTGCTCGACGCCATGCGCGAGTTCGGCATCTTCTACGACCGCACGGCCGACGGCGAGCTGCTGCAGCTGTACACCACGCCGTTCGACGACCGCTTCTTCTTCGGCATCATCGAGCGGCGCGGCAACTACCAGGACTACGGCGTGGTCAACGCGCCCTTCCACCTCGCTGCATTGGCACAATGGCGAGAGGGTGGCACACCCCTTACGAACTGAAGGACACACCATGATCCGCGGCACCACCTCCGTCATCGCCCACATCGGCTTCCCGACCTTCGCCTTCAAGGCGCCGATGATCTACAACCCCTACTTCGAGCACGCCGGGATCGACGCCGTGGTGGTGCCGATGGGCTGCCAGGCCGAGGACTACCCGACCTTCCTGCGCGCGGTGTTCAAGCTGTCGAACATCGGCGGCGCCCTCATCACCATGCCGCACAAGGTCACCACCGTGGCGCTGCTCGACGAACCATCGCCCACGGTGCAGATCGCCGGCTCGTGCAACGCGGTGCGCCGCGGCCCCGACGGCCAGCTGCAGGGCGACATGTTCGACGGCGAGGGCTTCGTGCGGGGCGTGCTGCGCAAGGGCTTCGCGCTCCAGGGCAAGCGCGCGCTGGTGGTGGGCTGCGGCGGCGTGGGCTCGGCCATCGCCGCGTCCCTGGCCGGCGCCGGGCTGGGCGGCATCGGCCTTTTCGACATGAGCGACGCCTCGGCCCAGGCCCTCGGCGGTCGCCTGCAGAAGCATTACCCGGCGCTCGAAGTGCGCACCGGCTCGAACGACCCGATGGGCTACGACGTGGTCGTCAATGCCACGCCCATGGGCATGAACGAAGGCGATCCGTTGCCGATGGACGTGTCGCGCATCGCGCCCGAGGCCTTCGTCGGCGAGGTCGTCATGAAGAGCGAGACCACCGCCTTCCTCGCCGCCGCGCAGGCCCGCGGCTGCCGCACGCAGGTGGGCACCGACATGCTGTTCGAGCAGATCCCCGCGTACCTCGAATTCTTCGGCCTGCCCACCACCACCCCCGAGCTGCTGCGCTCGGTGGCGCGGCTGAGCTACTGA
>JAQGNA010000606.1 GCA_028292075.1 Rhodoferax sp.
TTGCTCAGGGACTTGCGCAGATCATCGATGTTGGCGGAGCAGGCGCGGAGCACCTCTGCCGCGCTGGGGTTGTCGAGCAAGGCCAACAGCAGATGCTCGACCGTGATGAACTCGTGGCGTTGCTGACGCGCTTCCACAAAGGCCATGTGCAAACTGACTTCCAATTCCTGGGCAATCATGTGAATTCCTTTTGTGCCGTGCTGTTACTACACACTCTACATGGGTTCGAGACCGAAGTTTTCAATCGCCGGTGCAAAACCTCACTCCACTGGTTCACTTATGCACTGTAAAGGGTGACCGGATTGTTTTGCCGCTTCCAGCACCTGGTCGACCTTGGTGGCGGCAACATCCTTGCTGTACACACCGCAGACGGCACGGCCGTCCAGATGAATCTTGAGCATGATCTGCGTGGCGGTCTCCCGGTCCTTGCTGAAGAACTCCTGGATGACCACGACGACAAATTCCATCGGCGTGTAATCATCATTGAGCATCAATACCTGGTGCATCTGCGGGGGTTTGACCTTCTGGGTCCGGCGTTCGAGGACGACCGAACCTCCGTCATCAGGCGTCGACGGCTTCGTCGTCGGCGGCTGCACTGTAGGGGGGGGAGTTTTGGTGGCCATGCGTCATTTTATAGAGCCATGGGGATCCATGCATCTGCTCGCAGGTGGGTATGCCCGGCAAAATCTCAAGAGTTCGCCGACCAGAGTGCATGTTGATTTGAAAGCGCTGATCGCCCCGCGTCTACATCTCTGCAACGCTGGCCGAGGGCGTGGGAACCGACAGGCCGGAGAAAACCGTATAAACTGTATAAACCGTTTAATCGAAAGCATCTCTTGACCGTTTCTGCCCGGCCCCCCGCTCCTGTATCCGTGGCCAACGCCACTGTTTCTCCAACCGCAACTGCCCACGGCGCAAAGCCTGGCGATCCAAGGACAAAGCAGCCGTTGAAGGCAGCAGCACCGAAACACGCCGCCCAGGTGAAAGCGGCCGTGCCGGCATTGGCAAAATCCGCTTCCGTCAAAGTCGGCCGCAAGGAATTGCCCGCCAAGGCCTTGGAGAGGCCGTACAAGGCAACCACCGCCACCAACCAGGAAAAAGCGGTGAAGGTGGTAAAGGCAGACCACGCGAAGAAACCCAAGCTGGTGCGCGACAGCTTCACCATTCCGAAGGCGGAATACCAGGTGCTAGAGGTATTGAAGCAACGCGCCCTGCAGCTGGCCCAGCCGGCGAAGAAAAGCGAACTGCTGCGGGCTGGCATCAAGGCCCTGGCCGCGCTGTCGGACGATGATTTCCGCGCCGCCCTTTCCGCAGTGCCAGCCATCAAGACCGGGCGACCCGCCGGCAGCCCTCCTGAGGGTCAGACCGTCGCAGCGTTTTCTGCGACGAAGCCGCGGTAAGAGCGCAAAGGGCGCCCGAGGAGCGCGGTCAGCAGCTCGACGTCACCAGCCTCCGGGATCATGCCGTCGGTTAGGAAGCGTTCGCTCATGAGGCGCATGTCATAGGCCATCCAGGCCGGCATGACATTCAGCAGGTTTTTCTCGAAGGCCGCCACCTCGTCACCGCCATATTGAACCGGGCGCCCCAGCACGGACGACCAGATGGCAGCGGCGTCGCTGCCGGTCAGCGAGTTCGGGCCCACCACGTTGATTCGACTGAGCGGAAGGCCGCCTGCTGACTGCTCGCGGCGCAGCAGTTCGAGAGCAGCGATCTCCGCAAGGTCTCTCGTGTCGATCATCGCCAGGCCCTTGCTGCCGATCGGCATGGGGTAGACACCGTGACCCGTCACCACATCCTTGACCGTGAGGTCGTTCTGCATGAAGTAGGCGGGGCGAAGGATCGTGGCGCCGAAACCCATGTGTTCCAGCATGCGCTCGACGCCGAACTTGCCAGCGAAGTGCGGCACGTTCAGGTAACTGTCGCTGTGGATGACCGACAAGTAGACGATGCGGTCCACGCCTGATTCGCGGGCCACATTGAGCGTCAACAGCGCTTGGGTGAACTCGTCGGCCACCACGCCGTTGAGAAGAAACAGCGTCGACACGCCGCTCATGGCGCGCCGTACCGACGCGATGTCAAGCAGGTCTCCCCGAAACACTTCCACCGCTGCAGGGAATTTTGCTTTGGAAGGGTCCCGCACGAGGGCGCGCACCGAGGCGCCACGGTCGACCAGCTGCTGGACGACTTGGCTGCCGATAGCGCCCGATGCGCCGGTGATCAAAATAGTCATGAAAAGCTCCGTTGGTTAAATGAGACTGAATCATCAACGTTCCACTCTGTGCGTCATAGCCCTTATATTTAGACACTTCGTCTCAAAATTGGAACAGATGGATTTGCTCGCACTGGCTGACTTCAACCTGGTCGCACGGCACGGCGGCTTCGGCCGGGCCGCGCGTGAATCCGGGCGTCCGAAAGCCACGCTCTCACGCCGGGTCGCGGACCTTGAGCGAGGACTGAACCTGCGCCTGTTCGAACGGGGAGCACGCACCCTGAAGTTGACCGAAGAAGGTCGCGCACTGCACGAAAGGACCTCGGTCCTGCTGGTTGAAATCGACGAGGCGGCAACAACCATTGCCTCAGGCGGTGTAACGCCACAGGGAAGCCTGCGCCTGAGTGCGCCCGTGCTCTTCTCGCAGGCCGCCATGGGCAAGCTGGCGGCGCGCTTCGCACTGCGCCATCCGCAAATCAGGCTTCAGGTGACCACTGAAGACCGGGCGGTCGACATGGTGGAAGAGGGTTACGACCTCGTGATCCGCGTCAACCCCGACCCCGACGCGCGGCTGGTCGGTCGCGTTTTCCTGCGCGACCGCATGGTGGTGGTGGCGAGTCCGAGCCTTGCGCCACCGGCTGGCAAGGCGATCGTTCCCGTGGTGCGGTTCGGCAGCGCAGGTGCTGATGCTTCGGTCTGGGAATACGCCGGCGCGTCCGGCAAGAAGCGCATCACCACCCAGACGGTGTTGCAGCTTTCGTCGCTCTTCATGGTGCGCGAAGCCGTCCGGGAAGGTGTTGGCGCCGCCCGCCTGCCAGTGTCGCTCGTCACCAATGACATGGCGGCCGGACGGCTGGTGCGCTGGGGCGACGTCGAAGGCCCGGAGGTGGCGCTGTGGGCCTTGTACCCATCTCGCAGATTGCTGAGCAACCGCGTCTCCACATTTCTCGATTTTTTGAAGGAAGCGTTTCCTTCCGGTTCACCGGAAGAACTTGCGGCCTTCATCGACTGAGTGTGCCCGCCAGCTGTTATGGCCAGGTCGGGGCGCCGCGCGCAGCCCTCACTCCCACTCAATGGTCGCCGGTGGCTTGCTGCTCACGTCGTAGGTCACGCGGTTGATGCCGCGCACCTCGTTGATGATGCGGCCCGACACCTTGCGCAGCAGCGCATAGGGTAGCTCCGCCCAGTCGGCGGTCATGAAATCGCTGGTCGGCACCGCACGCAATGCCACCACGTACTCATAGGTGCGGCCGTCGCCCATCACGCCGACGCTCTTTACCGGAAGGAACACCGTGAAAGCCTGGCTGGTGAGGTCGTACCAGGTCTTGCCGGTGGCCTGGTCCTTGAAGTTGCGCAGTTCTTCGATGAAGATCGCGTCGGCACGTCGCAGCAGGTCGGCATATTCCTTCTTGACTTCGCCCAGGATGCGCACGCCCAGGCCCGGGCCCGGGAACGGATGGCGGTACACCATGTCGTGCGGCAGGCCCAGCGCCACGCCGAGCTCACGCACCTCGTCCTTGAACAGTTCGCGCAGCGGCTCGAGCAACTTCAGGCCCAGTTGCTCGGGCAGGCCGCCGACATTGTGGTGGCTCTTGATGGTGACGGCCTTCTTGCTCTTGGCGCCGCCAGATTCGATGACATCCGGGTAGATCGTGCCCTGCGCCAGGAAGGTGGCGCCCTTGTGCCCGCCGGTACCCGCCTTGAGCTTGGCGGCTTCCTGCTTAAACACGGTGACGAATTCGCCGCCGATGATCTTGCGCTTTGCTTCGGGGTCGCTCACGCCGGTGAGCTTGCCGAGGAACAGGTCGCTGGCATCGGCACGGATAACGCGGGCGTGCAACTAGAC
>JAQGNA010000610.1 GCA_028292075.1 Rhodoferax sp.
CAGGACATCAAGCCCACAGACACGCTGGCCAACCTGCGCCAGCAAGTCACGGGGTTCATTGACCAGTACGGCCCAGTATGAACCTCGAAGGCCTTCTCCAGCAGTACCGTCTCGACGCGGACGATGCGGTCATCCCGTACCGCGCCGAAGATGAAACCGTGACGCAATGGCTCAATGAGGCCGTTGCCGAAGCGTGCATTCGCGGCCGGCTGCTGCATGAGTCGGCCAATGCGGACGTGTGCCAAATTGCGGTGGAAGCTGGCACCAGCCAGTACCCGCTGCACCCGGCGCTGTACGAGATTGACCACCTGGCCTTCAAGGCCGCAGGCGCTGCCTGGCGCGAGCCGGTGGCGCTGGCATCGCGCGAGAACCTGGACCAGGCCCGTCCCGGCTGGCGCGAACGCTCCGGCCGTGTCGAGTTCGCTATTCAGTCAGATACCACCATCCGCCTGGCGTTGACGCCGGAAACGGCTGGCACCTTGTATCTGGAAGGCTTTCGCCTGCCGCTTGACCCGATGGGCAACGACATGGACGAGCCCGAGTTGAGCCCGGCGCACCACGCCAAGCTGGTGCTGTGGGCCCTACACCGGGGATTCAGCGTACCCGACTCGGAAATGATTGACCCGGCGCGCGCCGCCCTGTCCGAGCGCGCCTTCACCGCCTACTTTGGCCCGCGTCCTGACAGCGACTTGCGCCGCACGACGCGCCATGACGAGCCGCAGCACAACCAGGCCCATTGGGTCTAGTTCACCTTCACCAATCAGGAAAACCCCACCATGGCCAATGCCCTCTACGCCAAAGGCAAGGAAAAAATCCTTTCCGCCGCCATCAATTTCGCCGCCGACACCATCAAGGTCGCGCTCATCAAGAACGACTATGCGCAGAACCTGGCGACCGACGAGTTCTACACCAGCATCAGCGCCTCGGTGATCGGCACGCCGCAAACGCTGGGCACCAAGACCGTGACCGGCGGCGCCTTCGACGCGGCCGACATCACGTTCGTGGCCGTCGTGGCGGGCAGCACCAGCGAGGGCGTGGTGATCTACAAGGATACCGGCGTGGCCGGCACCTCCGCCTTGATCGCCTACATCGACACCATCACCGGCTTTCCGCTGGCGACCAACGGCGGCGACGTGACGATCCAGTGGGACAACGGCGCCTTCAAGATTTTTTCCCTCTAATCCGGGCATACACAACACCGCATCGACTGGATAAGGCATGGCCAACATTCTCGAAAACCGGGTAAAGGAGGCGAGCACGACGGTCGGCACGGGGACCTTGACGCTGACCGGGGCGCTGCTCGGGTTCCGCACGTTCGCCTCCAAGTGCGCAGTTGGCGACACCTTTCGGTACGGACTTCAAGGCGTAGATGCGAACGGCGCACCGTCCGGCGATTGGGAAGTGGGTATCGGCACCTATAGCGCGGCCAACCAGATCGCCCGCACCACCGTGCTGGACTCCAGCAATGCTGGGGCGGCAGTGGTGCTTGCGGCGGGCGCCAAGCAGGTCTGGATCGGCATGGACGCGCTGCAGGCAAGCTGGGCCAAGGAAGTGCTGACAGCAGACCGGACCTACTATGTGTCCACTGCGGGCTCGAACGCGGCCAGCGGGCTGTCAGTCGGAGCGCCGTGGCTGACGATCCAGAATGCCGTCAACTTCATTTCGCGCAATCTGGACCTCAACGGCTTCAACGCCATCATCCAGTTGGCAGACGGCGCCTACACGGAGGCGGTCGTTTTGAAGCCTGCTGCGGGCTACGGCACCATCATCATCCAGGGCAATTCCGCAGCGGCCGCCAACGTGACCGTGGACTCTGCCGGCACCACCTTCAGCGCAGATGGCCCCGCCAACCGCCAGTATTTTTTAAAGCGAATGCGGCTCACCGCATCGAGCGTGTGCGTCCTGGCAAACAACGGGGCCTTGATCACCACGCTCACCACCCACTACGGTGCGGTGGGGAACGGATACCACATCCAGAGCCTGAACGGCGGGGAAGTGCGACAAACGGGCAACTACACCATTTCCGGCGCCGCATACAACCACATCCATGTCTCCCGCGGGGGCCGCGTCTATGTCGGTGCCACCACGATCACCCTGACCGGAACGCCCGATTTTGGAGGCGCGTTCATTTCGGTGCTACACGGCTCGCTCGCGCTCATGGCAGGACTGGACTTCAGCGGCTTTGCTACCGGCAAGCGCTATGAGATCGACTACGGCTCGGTATGCTATCTGGCCAGCTCTAGCACCGTGTATTTCCCCGGCAGCGTGCCGGGGACGGCTTTCAACGGCTCGGTGTACGCCTAAATGACCTACGGCGCGGCCCCCTATAGCGCTGCGCCCTACAGTGCCAGCAACGCCACCCCGGCCCCCGACGCCGGCGCCGGCGTCGGACTGGTTGCGCTTGGCTTTCGCACGCTGACCCTCGGCACGCCTGCGGTCCCGCAGGCAGCGGCTGGGTTTAGCGGCACTGGTTTTGGTGCGCCATCCGGCCTGAGCGCATTCCGTGCGGGCAGTATCGTGCCGCAGACGGCGCTCGGGGCCGCAGCGGCCACCGTCAGCACGCCGAAAGTGGCCAGCGGCTTTGAGGCGGTCGCCTTCGGCCAGCCCAGCACCGCCCTGGGCGCCATCGGCTTTCAGTCGGGGCAGCCCGGCGTTGCCAGCGCCAGCGTCCGGTTCCGGGCCGCCGCCCTGGCGCCCGGCACCCAGATTCCCACCCCCTACACGCCGCAAGTGGCGACCGGGTTCTCCGCAGCCGTGCTCGGCCAGCCCTTTGTCCTCAAGTACCTCCCTCCGGTGCTTGACC
>JAQGNA010000623.1 GCA_028292075.1 Rhodoferax sp.
GATGAATGACCTTCGTTTGAGCCCTGCCGAAGATCGGCCGTGCCCTGCGGGTCATGGCTCAACCCCGCGGTCGGTTCCTTCGGGTGGCTGCATTGACAGGTGCGCATGGTCCACGGCGTATTTCACCAATGCGGCCCGGCCTTCGATGTGAAGCTTGCGGCGCAGGTGCAGGCGGTGGGTTTCAACGGTGCGGATCGAGGCGCCAAGGCGTACCGCAATCTCCTTGTTCGACCAACCCTGGGCCAGCAGCGCGAGCACGTCGCTCTCCCGCTGGGTCAGGCCGCGCGGCGTGCGCCCGGGTGGGTCAGCTTGCTCCGCCTGCCCCGCAAATGCGCGAAGGGCAGGGCTGAAGTAGCGCTGGCCAGCCTGCACGGCGTCGATGGCCTCGACCAGCTGCTGTGCCGGCGCATCCTTCAGCACATAGCCGCACACACCGAGTTCGACCGCGCGCCGCACGAACTCCGGGTCGCAGTGCATCGATAGCACCAGCACCCGGACCTGGGGAAAGCGCTGAGCGAAGATGGCCGCCAACTGGATGCCGCTGCCGTCCGGCATGCGGATGTCGGTGAGCACGATGTCGGGCTGCAAGTCCTCGGCCATGGCCACGGCCTGGTTCACACACGATGCTTCGCCGGCAACGCGAATGTGGGCTGTGGCCTGCAGTCGCATGCGCACGCCGTCGCGCACCAGGGGGTGGTCGTCCACCAGCAGCACCGAGATGGGCTGCGGGCTCATGCCGCAAGTGGGGGCGTGCCCAGCGGTGCCCAGTCGCTGACCGGCATCTCGACGTCGGGCAGCACGGCGCGGATGCGGGTGCCAAAGCGGCTCGACGCAATGTTGAAGCGCCCGCCCAGGCCCTCCACGCGCTCCCGCATGTTGCGCAGGCCGATGCCGTCCTTGCGGTCCGCATGGACCTTGCGCAGCGGAAAGCCGCGGCCGTTGTCGAGCACCGACAAGCTGACCCGGCCACTGCCAAAGCGGAGGACGATGTTGACCCGGGTCGCCTGGGCGTGGCGCTGGGCATTGGTCAGCGCCTCCTGGGCCACGCGGAACAGCGCGGTGCTGTGGCTCGTGGGCAGCGGCAGCGGCTCGCCGCGCACCACCAGCCGTGACTGGAATCCGCCCTGGGCCTGTACCTGCTCGACGAGCAACGACAGTGCGGCAGCCAGCCCAAGGTCGTCGAGCAGCGCGGGGCGCAATCCATGCGATACGCGGCGGATTTCGATCAGCGCCTCGTTCAGTCGGGCCAGGCCGCAGTCGAGCATGTCGGCCGGAGCGGGTGATGGTGGCTGCGCCGTGGCGCCGGGTGACGAGTCGGTTGCGGCTGGCGGCAGCGGCGCAGCATCCTGCTGCGCCCGGAAATGCAGCTGTGCCGTCTCCAGCGTGAACTTGGACGACACCAGCACCTGGACCACGCCGTCGTGCAGTTCTCGCGCCACGCGCAGCCGTTCGTCCTCCTGCGAGCGCACCACACGTTGCGCCAGCCGCCGCAATTTGGCGCTCAGCACCCGGTGGTCGCTGATGTTCAGGGCAAGCCCGGCCGCGCCGATCAGCACCATGCAGACCGCGGCGATGGCGTAGATGCGCAGCCGGGTCGCATGGATGTTTTCCTGCGCGCGCTGGTCGATGCGGCGCAGCGTTTCGTCGACCTCGTCGAGGTACAGGCCGGTGCCGACCACCCAGTCCCAACCCTCCATCACGGTGACGTAGGCAAGCTTGGGCACGGTCTGGCGGGACGACGGCTTTTGCCAGGGGTAGCGCACCAGGCCACCGCCCTGGCGCGCCGTAGCAATGATCAGCCTGGCCGGCACCTCGCCCACGGGACTGTTCGGGTCGCACAGGTCCACGCCGGCCTGCCCCATCTGCTGCGCGTCCAGCAGCACATTGCTGTGCCGGTCATACACAAAAAAGTAGCCGTCGTCGCCGAACTTCATGCCGGTCAGCAGTGCCAGCGCCTGGCGTTGCTGCTGCGGCGTGGGCTGGTCGGTGCGGGCGATCTGTTGCAGGGCGCTGACCGCCAACTGAACGTAGTGGCGTAACCCGGTTTCCTTGCTGTGCAGATAGGCGGATTCAACCAGCTTGCGCTCCTGGCTCGCGAGCTTGAGCGTCTGCTGCTGCACCGTGACGGCGACCAGACCCAGAGCGAGCGCAATCGGCACCATGGTGAACAGGGCCAGTTTCAATCGGAGCTGCATTGGAATGACGAGGTGAATGCCCGAACAGGGCTGAGTCACCACTATCTCTCTTGTGCGAATGGCGTCAAGCCGGGATAACGATGTTGGCGATTCGAGAAATGCACCGTTTGAGTGCTATTGAATTATTCGATCTCTGCGTACGGGCTTGTCGAACCGTCAGTTGTTCGTCCCGCATGGGGTGCCGATGACCGGTGAAGTGCCTGCCCGGCCGGCGTGACTTCATTAAGTGCGGGAGCGGTACAGGTTGCGTAGTACTGCGTAGGGGAAATGGATGGCTGGTCTTGCAACGTCGGCTTTTAGAATTTGTTGCACCGGGCGCATTCAGATTTAATCAAAAAATTCATTTGAATGGCCTGCCTGGAAAACAGATCGATTCTCAAACCGAGTGACGATCTGGTTAATACCAACTCGGAGGGATATTGCCATGACCATTCAATTCGCGACTCGCCAGTCTGCGGTATGGGCCGCCGCCTGCGCTGCCGTTGCGTTGGCCGGATGTGCCGTGCCGGC
>JAQGNA010000750.1 GCA_028292075.1 Rhodoferax sp.
GGCAAGCGGCTTGGCTGGCTGTTGAAGATGTCCAATTATAAATACGAATCCGTCGCATTTGCAATGGCGATGAATGGCCGGCAATCGCAAGGGCCATTCCATGAGCATCACCGCATCAGTTTTGGCGGTTGTGCCGGAACACCAGGTCAGGCGTGATGTCGTCGAGTGTGGCGCAGCCGCAAAGGGCCATGGCGATCTCGAACTCGTCGCGCAGCAGGCGCAGCACATGGGCCACGCCGACCGCGCCGGCATTGGCCAGGGCGAACACCACCGGCCGGCCCACCAGCACCGCCGAGGCCCCGAGCGCCAGGGCCTTGAGCACGTCCGTGCCCCGGCGGATGCCGCCGTCCACCAGGATTGGCAGCGCGCCGTCCACCGCCTGGGCGACCGCCGGCAATGCCAGCGCGGTGGCCACCGCGGTGTCAAGGGTGCGCCCGCCATGGTTCGAGACGATCACCCCCCCCAACTTGAGCCTGACCGCTTCCCGCGCGTCCTCCGGGTGCAGGATGCCTTTCAACAGCACCGGTAGCCGCGTCTGTGCCTGTAGCCAGGCGATGTCGTCCCATGTAGGCGCGGTGCGGAGCACCCCGTCGAACAGCGCGCTCTGGTCGGGCGACAGCGGTGCAGCTTGTGCGGGCGATCGGGCCGCCAAGTTCACCGCCGCGACACCCGGAGGTAGTTTGAAACCGGCGCGCCGTTCGCGGTCGCGGGCGCCATGGGTGGGCGCATCCACCGTCACGACGAGCGCTTCGAAGCCGGCCGATTCGGCCCGACGCACCAGTTCGAGCGTGGCGCCGCGGTCTGCCTGCAGGTAGAGCTGGAACCACAATGGTCCGCGCGCCGGCTCGCCCAACACCGCCTGGGCCACGGCCTCCATCGGCACGCTGGCCTGGGTGCTCAGCACCAACCCCGCACCCAGCGTGGCGGCCGCCACGGCGGTGGCCAATTCGCCGTCCGGGTGGGCCATTCGCTGGAAGGCCACGGGCGCCACCATGATTGGATGACGCCAGCTGCGTCCCAGCAGTTCGGTGCGGGTGTGGCCGCCAGCCAGCTTCCGCAACACCCGTGGATGCAGCGCGATGTCGTTCCAGGCGCTGCGGTTGGCGGCCATTGTGAGCTCATCGCCCGCACCGCCTGCGAAGTAGGCCCAGGCGTTGTCGTCCAGCAGCTGGCGCGCATGCGCCTCATGGTCGTCCAGGTTGACCACGCCGGCCGGCACCTGCCCGATGGCCAGGCCGCTCATGTGTCGGCCCACATGCGCAGCAGGTTGTGGTACGTGCCGGTGAGTGCGGTGGCCGCTTCGCTTTCGCCGTGGGCCTGGCGCAGTGTCAGCAGGTTCATGTCGAGGTCGAACAGGAGTCGGCGCTGGTCGTCGCCGCGCACCATGCTTTCGATCCAGAAGAAGCAGGCCAGCCGCTCGCCGCGCGTGACAGGGGTCACCTGGTGCACGCTGGTGCCGGGGTAAAGCACCAGATCGCCGGCGGCGAATTTGACGCGCTGGCTGCCGTAGGTGTCCTGTACCACGAGTTCGCCGCCGTCGTAGTCGGCCGGTTCGTTCAGGAAGACGGTGCACGAGATGTCGGTGCGCACGCGTTGTCCGCTTTCGGCCACGATGCGCACCGCGTTGTCGACATGGTTGCCGTAGGCGTTGCTTGCGCCGCGGTAGCGGTTGACCCGCGGCGTGAACAACTTCTTCGGCAACGCGGCCGAAAAGAAAAGCGGGCTGCGGTCGAGGCCGCGCGTCACCATCTCGCGGATGCTGCGGGCCGGCTCGCAGTCGTGCGGCAGTTGTTCGTTGTTCTTCACTTCGCGGGCCTGCGGACCGGCGCTGTCGCGGCCGTCGGCCCAAGGTGCGTCAACCAGCAGGCGCCGCGTTTCTCGTATTTCGTCTGCGGAAAGCACCTGGGGAATGTGCAAAAGCATGGCTGGTTCTTCCTTCACATCGAGTGTAGCCAGGGCCACACGACGAAAAAACCACCCGCATCGTTGGCGATGGGGGCGGTGGGGCGGTACGACAGTCGGCGCGGTAGGGCGCCGACTCGGGTTGGCTTAGAACTTGATCTTCGCGGACAGCTGCAGAAGTCGGCCCTGGCCGGGCACGTAGAACGAGGTGTACAGCGCATCGCCATACAGCTTGTTCGTCACGTTCTGCACATTCGCCTTGATGATGAACTTGTCTTCCACCACGGTGTATTCGGCCAGCAGATCTGCCGTGAGGTAGCTCGGTGCCGAGAAGCCGGGTAGGCGGTTCGGCGTGGTCTCGCTGCGGTAATTCAGGCCCGCGCCCACGCGGATCTGCGGCGTGATCTGGTAAGTCGTCCACACCGTGCCGCTGTTCTTCGGCGTGAGTGATGGCCGCTGGCCCAGGCCTTCACCGCCGACGACAGCGCTGTCGATGCGGGCAACCGGAATCCAGGCGTATGAGCCAAACACCTCCCACTGCGGCGTGATGCGGCCCGAAAAATCGAGGTCGATGCCCTGCGCGTGCCGCTTGCCCGACAGCACGGCGATGTTCACCAATGGGTCGGTGTTGCGCTCGTGCAGCTTCGTCGTGCGGAACGCCGCCAGGCGCGTGGTGAAGCGCTTGTCGGCCGAATCGATGCGGGCGCCGATTTCCAGGTTCTGGCTTTGTTCGGGCGGCGTGCTGGCATTGGCGGCGCCCAGTGAATACGCGTCCCCCGAGGTATTGAAGGAGGTGCCATAGGCAATGTGGAACGAATGCAGGTCGGTCGGCTGGTACAGGATGCCGGCGCGCTTGCTCAGCTCGGCCACATTCATGTGGTAGCTGCCGGTCTTGTCGGTGGTGTTGGCGTTGTAGGCGTTGTAGTCGGCCTGCATGTGGTCGAACCGCAGGCCACCGAGCAACTTCCACATGGGCGCGATCTGCACCACGTCCTGCGCGTAGACGCCCCATCCCACCGAGGTGTAGTTGTTGCCGATGCCAAACGGCCGCCCGCCTTCCTGGATGGAGGCGCCGTCGCCTGGCGTTCCGGCCGTGGTGTTGGGCCGTGTCAGGTTCAGGCTGGCGGGCGCGGTGGTTGCGGCGTAGACCGTGCGTTTCTCGTGCGCGTAGTCCAGGCCGGCCAGCAGCTCGTGCTTCAAGCCGAGGCCGGTGAATTTGGCGCTGAGGTCGGACTGGCCGTACAGGTTGTCCATGTCCTGTACCTTGTTTTGGGCAGATCGGGCCAGTACGGTGTTGGGACCGAAATTGTTCATGCCGATGGCCTGACCGCCGGGCTGAAGGTTGGCGGCGGCAAAGCGAATGAGCGACGCGCGCTGGTCGCGTGCATAAGCGCCCTTGCGGATGGACGTCTTCAGCTCCACATCGCCTGAGAAGCGGTGCACGTGGCTGAGCGTGGCATACGAGGCGCGGCCGTGGTTGTAGTCGCTCGACATGCCGTAGTAGGCATTCGGGTCGAGCGCGCCATTGAGCGTCGACGTGGTGGCGGATGAGGCGGCCGTCGGCTTGATCCACGGCAGCCCGTAGTTGATTCCGTTTTCATTGTCCAAATGGTAGAAGCCGAGCGTGAACTCGTCGACTTCGCCGATCCCGAAGCGGTAGGCACCGGCAATGCCGCGCTTGTCAACGCTGCTGCCGGCGCCGTTGCTGTCGGCGGTGTTCACCATGGCGTTCAGGCGCAGGGCCGCGCTCTCGCCGGTCTTGATGTTGAAGTCGCCGGTCACGCGGCGGAACTTGTGGCTGCCGACCGTGGTGTCGACTTCGCTCTGGTCGATCAGCAGCGGCTGCTTGTTGACCTGGTTGACGGCCCCGCCAGTGGAGCCGCGCCCGAACAGCAAGGCGGCCGAGCCGCGCAAAAT
>JAQGNA010000655.1 GCA_028292075.1 Rhodoferax sp.
GCGTGTAGACCCAGCCATCGCCCTGGTTGGACACATGGGCCTGCAGCAGGCAGAGCGTCCGTACCGTGCCGTCGTTGCCCACGTATTCGACCGCGCCGGCCACCGGCGCGCAGTGCGGAAACTGCGCGACCTCGGTCAGGAAGCGACCCACTTCGAACTCGGGATTGACCCCCGTTCGAATGCGCCGATAGCCCTTGAGGAACAGCTTTTCGTTTATGGTCACGATGGTGTTGCTGCTCTGGGCCTGCGGCCGACCCACCTGCAATTCGTCGATCGGGCCGAGGTCGCTGCCTGCCAGTTCGGCAAAGGCATTGGTCGGCGTGAAGCGGATGTTGCCGGCACCGGCGGGCACTTTCCTGCCGCTGCCGATGGCGGCGATCATGGCCCGGCAGAAGCGTTCGTCGGCGAAGGCGTCGGCCATGACGCCGACCTCGGCCTGCTGGCGCACCCGGGCCACTGCCGCGGTGGAGAAGGTGCGGTAGCGCTCTTCCTCGCGGTCTTCCCAGGCGAGGGCGAGCGGCACGAAGTACACGGCGTCGGCCGGTCCCTGAAGCTCCAGCAAAGGCAGCATCCAGGTGTCGGTGCCCACGGTCCACATGGCATGGTCGAGCAGGGCGGCACGGCGCACCGGCGTGCCCTTGTCGGCGTACCAGCGCTGCGCCTCCACATGGCTTGGCAGCACTTCGGTTTCGAACTGGTTGCGCGTCTTCACGGCCATGCCGATGCGCCACGGCACCACATGGTCGCGGAACAGGCTGTTCCAGCCGTCGAACAGAACCACCACCGGGCGGTCTTCGGCGGCGGTAAATTCCTGGTGCCAGCTCGGCACCTTGACGTCGGTGGTCAGCCGGAACCAATAGAAGCCGTGGGCCGGAATGGTCAGGAGGTAGGGCAGTTCACCGATCGGCGGGAACGCGGTGCGCCCGAGCATCTCGACCGGCACGCGGCCCTTGTAGGCCGACACGTCGAGCTCGGCCGGCTGCGCCGAGCGGGCGAGGTTCACCACGCAGAGAATCACCTCGTCCTGCCCGCCTTCGCTGTAGGTGCGCAGATAGGCCAGGATCTTGCGGTTGCCGGGCTTCAGAAACAGCAGCTCGCCGCGGCCGAAGGCCTTGCTCGACGAGCGCACGGTGAGCATGCGGCGCATCCAGTTCAGCAGCGAAGCAGGCTCGCGTTGTTGCGCCTCCACGTTCAGGGCCTCGTAGCCGTACACCGCGTCCATGATGGGCGGCAGGTACAGCCGCTGCGGGTCGGCACGCGAAAACCCGGCGTTGCGGTCGGGGCTCCACTGCATGGGTGTGCGCACGCCGTTGCGGTCGCCCACGAACACGTTGTCGCCCATGCCGATCTCGTCGCCGTAGTAGACGATGGGCGATCCGCGCATCGACAGCAGCAGGCTGTTCATCAGCTTGATGCGGTCGGTGTCGTTGTCCATCAGCGGCGCCAGCCGGCGGCGGATGCCCAGGTTGATGCGCGCCCGCGGGTCGGCCGCATAGGTGCTGTACATGTAGTCGCGTTCCTTGCTCGTGACCATCTCGAGCGTCAACTCGTCGTGGTTGCGCAGGAAGATCACCCACTGGCAACTGGCCGGAATGTCCGGCGTCTGCTGCATGATCTCGGTCAGCGGAAAGCGGTCTTCCTGGGCGATGGCCATGTACATGCGCGGCATCAGCGGGAAGTGGTAGCAGGCGTGGCATTCGTCGCTGTTGCCGAAGTACTCGCGCACGTCTTCGGGCCACATGTTGGCCTCGGCCAGCAGGAAGCGGTTCGGGTAGTTCTCGTCGATGGCGGCGCGGATCTGCTTGATGACGGCATGCGTCTCGAACAGGTTTTCGTTGCTGGTGCCTTCGCGTTCGATGAGGTAGGGGATCGCGTCGAGCCGGAAGCCGTCGACGCCCATGTCGAGCCAGAAGCGCATCACCTTGAAGATGGCCTGCAGCACCAGCGGGTTGTCGTAGTTCAGGTCGGGCTGGTGGCTGAAGAAGCGGTGCCAGAAGTAGGCCTTGGCCACCGGGTCGTAGGTCCAGTTGGAGACCTCGGTGTCGGTGAAGATGATGCGCGTGCCCTTGTACTTCTGGTCGGTGTCGCTCCACACATAGAAGTCACGCTCCGGTGACCCGGGCGGCGCATTGCGGGCCGCCTGGAACCAGGGATGCTGGTCGGAGGTGTGGTTGATGACCAGCTCGGTGAGCACCTTGAGGTCACGCTTGTGCGCCTCGGCCAGCATCAGCTTGAAGTCGTCGAGCGTGCCGTACTGCGGATGGATGTTGTCGTAGTCCGAAATGTCGTACCCGTCGTCTCGCAGCGGCGACGGGTAGAACGGCATCAGCCAGATGGTGTTGACGCCCAGCTCCTTCACATAGTCGAGCTTGGAGGCCACGCCCTGGAAGTCGCCCACGCCGTCGGCATTGGAGTCGAAGAACGCCTTGACATTGAGCTGATAAATGACCGCGTCCTTGTACCAGAGCCCCGCGTCGGTGGTCGGCTCGATGGCGCCACCCGAAGCCTCGGCGAGCTGGGGCGTGGAGGAAGGTGGGTGTGTGGGGGTGGGTGTGGGTGTGACGGGCACGCTGGAGGTCGCAGGGTTGGGGTTTTTCATGTCAGGCTGCTCCTCCCGAAGCGCCACCGATCCGCAGCACGTGCGCGGGCATGGCGGACGGATCGAGCAGGACGAAGTTCGCGCCGTCGTGCCAGCTGAACTGCTGGCCACTCAGAAGATCGAGGACCGCAAAATTCTCGCGGCCGCCCACACCGAGCCAGGCGGCGTCGATCTGCACCCAGCCCGACTGGCGGAAGGTCGCATCGAGGTTCACCACGGTCAGCACCGCCGGCGTCTTGCCGGTCTCGTCGCGCTTGGCATAGGCGATCAGCCTGTCGTTGCCGGTGTCAAAAAACCGCAGCGATTCGTTGGCCTGCAGGGCAGGGTGGTGCTTGCGGATCTCGTTGATCTTGGCGATGACGTCGCGCAGGCTGTCGGCACGCTCGAGGTCCCAATGGCGGATCTGGTACTTCTCGGAGTCGAGGTATTCCTCGCTGCCCGGCGAGCGCGGCGTGCCGTCCATCAGCTCATAGGCCGGGCCGTAGATGCCGTAGTTGGCCGCCAGCGTGGCGGCCAGCACGAGCCGTGTCACGAACACCGCCCGTGGCGCGCCGTGCAGGTGCTCGTTCAGGATGTCCGGCGTGTTCGGCCAGGCGTTCGGACGGAAGTAGTCGTGGCCGAATCCCTTCGACAGCTCGGTGAAGTAATCGGTCAGCTCGGCCTTGGTATTGCGCCAGGTGTAGTAGGTGTACGACTGCGAAAAGCCCAGCTTTGCCAGCCGGTGCATCACCTTCGGCCGGGTAAAGGCCTCGGCCAGGAACAGCACCTCGGGGTGTTCGCGCTTGAGGTCGGTGATGCACCATTCCCAGAACGGGAATGCCTTGGTGTGCGGGTTGTCCACCCGGAAGATCTTCACGCCCTGGGCGATCCAGTGGGCGAACACGCTGCGGAGTTCCGTCCACAGGCCACGCCAGTCCTCGGTTTCGAAGTTGAACGGGTAGATGTCCTGGTACTTCTTGGGCGGGTTCTCGGCGTACTGCACGCTGTTGTCCGGCCGCCAGCGAAACCACTGCGGGTGCGCCTCGACATAGGGGTGGTCGGGTGCGCACTGGAACGCGATGTCGAGCGCCACCTCGATGCCGAGCGCGTTCGCCTTGCCCACCAGCGCGCGGAAGTCGTCCATGGTGCCAAGCTCGGGCAGCACGTCCTTGTGCCCACCTTCTTCGGCGCCGATGGCCCAGGGGCTGCCGACGTCGCCCGGCTCGGCGGTGAGCGCGTTGTTGCGGCCCTTTCGCTTGACGCGGCCGATGGGATGGATCGGCGGCAGGTAGAGCACATCGAAGCCCATCTGCGCCACATAGGGCAGGCGCTCGGCGACGTCATTGAAAGTGCCGTGTCGGCCTTCTTCCAACGATGCAGAGCGCGGGAACATTTCGTACCAGGCGCTGAAGCTGCCACGCAGCCGGTCCACCACCAGCGGCAGTTCGCCCGAATGGTCATCGGTGTGGATGCTGAAGCGCGATTCGAAGCTGCGGTCCGGGTAGCGGGCGGCCACGGTGGCCATGCCGTCGTCGAGCGCCAGCGCCTTGATGGCGGCGATCTCGCCTTCGACGGCGTCCATCTGGTTGAGTCCGGCACGGCCGGCGGCGAGGGCGCGCTTGCGCAGCGTCTGCGCCCAGCGCGTGAGCGTCTTGCGGTCATCGCCGCGGGCCCTTGCGGCCGCTTCCTCGGCAATGGTGGCGCCGGTCTGCGCGGCCAGCAGAATGTCGCTCGCGTCCACGCGGCGCAGCAGTTCCACCCGCCACGACAGGAAGTGGTCGACCCAGGACGCCACGGTGTAGCGGTAACGCCCCGGCGCCGGCGGGGTAAAGCTGGCGGTCCATTCGTCGTTGGTGGTGGCCACCATGTCGATTTCGGTGGCGGAGGCGGCGCCTTCCGCGCGCCAGGCGAGCCGCACGCGCACCTGGTCGTGGCCGTCGGTGAAGGCATGGGCGGTCACCGTGACCGGCTGGCCTTCGGTGCGCTTCACCGGAAAACGGCCGCCGTCGACCCAGGGCAACACAGCGTCGACCACGGCGCGCATCCGTCCGTCCGGCGGGAAAGGCGTGAGCGGTTGCGCCGGTCGGGCGGCCCGTGTCGCGGGCTTGCGGATGCGGGTCTTGGCGGACGCGAATTGCGGCACGGTGGAATTCACAGTCGGGGCTTGCGCATCGGGCGAGCTGGCCGGCGGGGTGTTCGAGCCGGTGGGCAAGTCGGTGGTCACGTCGGTGGTCAGCGCGTTTGGTGGCGCGTCGTTTTCAGGCGGCATCGATGGCTCCCTCGTGGCGAAAAATCAGGGTGGATAAAGGGGGCAGCGAAAGTTGCACGGCGTTCGGCCGCCCATGCATGTAGTGCTCGTCGGCCCGCACGCTGCCGAAGTTGCCCATGCCGGTGCCGCCGTAGGCTTCGGCATCGGTGTTGAGCACTTCGTGCCAGGTGCCGGCATGGGGTACCCCGATGGCATAGCCATGGCGTGGCACCGGCGTGAGGTTGCACACGACCAGCAGCGGGGGCTCACCACCTGGCGACTTCCGCAGGAAAGCGATCACGCTGGCATCGGCGTCGTCATGGGCGATCCACTCGAAACCGTCGGAAGAGAAATCACAGGCGTGCAGGGCAGGCTCATCGCGGTAGAGCTGGTTGAGGTCGCCTACCAGGCGTGCAATGCCGGCATGGGCCGGCGCCTCTGCCGCGGCCCAATCGAGCCCGCCGTCGTGCGCCCACTCGGCGCGCTGGGCGAACTCGCTGCCCATGAACATCAGCTTTTTGCCAGGGTGGGCCCACATGTAGCCGTACATCGCGCGCAGGTTGGCAAAGGCCTGCCATGCGTCGCCCGGCATCTTGGTGAGCACCGAGCCCTTGCCGTAGACCACTTCGTCGTGCGAAAACGGCAGCACGAAGTTCTCGTTGAAGGCATAGACCATCGAGAAAGTCAGCTGGCCCTGGTGGTATTTGCGGAAGATGGGCGCGTGCGCAAAGTACGCCAGCGTGTCGTGCATCCAGCCCATGTTCCATTTCATGTCGAAGCCGAGGCCGCCGCTCTCGACGCTGCCCGAGACGCCGGGCCAGGCGGTCGACTCTTCGGCGATGGTCACCGTGCCGGGGTGATCGCGGTGCACGGCGGTGTTCAAGGCGCGCAGGATTTCGACGGCTTCGAGGTTCTCGCGCCCCC
>JAQGNA010000674.1 GCA_028292075.1 Rhodoferax sp.
ATCCGCGTCACCTCCCCAGGCCCCGCCCTCTACTGGTCCGACCGCGTCGGCCGCCACAACCGCATCTTCAGCATGCCCAAATTCCGGAGCATGCGCATCGACACACCCGAGGTCGCCACGCACCTGCTGGCCAGGCCTGAAAGCTATCTGACCCCCATCGGTGGCTTTTTGCGGAAGAGCAGCCTGGACGAACTGCCGCAGCTCTGGAGCATCCTCAAAGGCGACATGAGCTTCGTGGGGCCGCGGCCGGCGCTGTTCAACCAGCAGGACCTGATCGCGCTGCGCACCGAGCACGGAGTGGATGCGCTGGTGCCAGGCCTTACCGGTTGGGCGCAGGTCAACGGTCGCGATGACCTGCCGATCCCGGCGAAGGTGGCGCTCGACGCCTACTATCTGCGGCATCGCTCGCTTGCGCTCGACGCGAAGATTTTGTGGCGCACTTTCCACCACGTGCTGCGCAGCAAGGGCGTGTCGCACTAGCCGATCGTCCCCTTCTGCACACCGCCAGATCGGTCCGCCGGAAAACTTAGAATCACGGGTTCCGGCCGTTTTGGCCGACCTTGATCATTCCGAACGGTTTTTCATGTCTGACCACACCCCTTCTCCCGCCGCCCCGGCTTCCGACGACAACCAGTTGATCGCCGAACGCCGAGAAAAACTCAAGGCGATCCGCCAGCGGCAAGTGGACGGCCTGGGTGTGGCTTTTCCGAGCGACTTCAAGCCGGAAGATCACGCCGCCCCGTTGTTGGCGGCCCACGGCAGCAAGGAGGCTGAGGAACTGGTCGCCCTTGGCGCCACGGCCAAGGTGGCCGGCCGCATGATGCTGAAGCGGGTCATGGGCAAGGCCAGCTTTGCAACGCTGCAGGACAGCACCGGGCGCATTCAGCTTTATGTGACGCGCGACGACGTGGGCGAAGAGACGTATGCCCGCTTCAAGCACTGGGACCTGGGCGACATCGTCGCCGCCGAGGGCCGCATCTTCAAGACCAAGACCGGCGAATTGTCGATTCACGCCTCGAGCGTGCGGCTGCTGACGAAGAGCCTGCGGCCGCTGCCGGACAAGTTCCACGGCATGGCCGACCAGGAGCAGAAGTACCGCCAGCGTTATGTGGACCTGATCACCGACGAGTCGGCGCGCCAGCGCTTCAAGGCGCGCAGCAAGGCCGTCAGCGCGCTGCGCGAATTCATGGTGGACCACGACTTCCTGGAAGTCGAGACACCGATGCTGCACCCTATTCCGGGCGGCGCCAACGCCAAGCCGTTCAAGACGCACCACAACGCGCTCGACCAGGAGATGTTCCTGCGCATTGCGCCCGAGCTGTACCTCAAGCGGCTCATCGTCGGCGGGTTCGACCGCGTGTTCGAGATCAACCGCAGCTATCGCAACGAAGGCATCTCGGTGCGCCACAACCCCGAGTTCACCATGATGGAGTTCTACGCGGCCTACTGGAACTACCAGGACCTGATGGACTTCACCGAAAAGCTGATCCGTGATGCCGCTTTGAAGGCGACCGGCTCGCTCCAGCTGACCTATGCCGGCCAGCCGGTCGACCTGGCCCAGCCGTTCCAGCGCCTGACCATCGTCGAAGCGATCCGAAAGTACACCGAGGCCGGCGACCAGGTGACCGACGCCGAATGGCTCACCAGCGCGTTGAAGAAGCTCGGCCTCAGCGAGGCGAAGAACAAGCTGGCCGGCCGTTCGCTGGCGAGCCTGCAGGTGCTGTACTTCGAGGAGACGGTGGAAGAAAAGCTCTGGCAGCCGACCTTCATCATGGAGCACCCGACCGAGATCTCGCCGCTCGCCCGCGCCTACGACGATCGCCCCGAGGTGACCGAACGCTTCGAGCTCTACATCACCGGCCGCGAGTTCGGCAACGGCTTCTCGGAGCTGAACGATGCCGAGGACCAGGCTGCGCGCTTCAACGCGCAAGTGGCCGCCAAGGACAGCGGCGACGACGAGGCCATGTTCTACGACCACGACTTCGTGCGGGCGCTCGAATACGGCATGCCGCCCACCGGCGGCTGTGGGGTCGGCATCGACCGCCTGATGATGCTGCTGACCGATAGCCCCAGCATCCGCGACGTGATCCTGTTTCCGGCCCTGCGCCGCGAATCTTGAAGTTCGCCTGGCCGCAGCACTTTCGGGCCAGCATCGGCTCGTTTGCTGACACGAGCAGGCTGAACCGCTACAAGGGCTACATCCCGGAGTGGGCGCACGAATGGCTGGACGTCATCGTGCCGGGCCTGCAGATCGTGATGATCGTGATGCTGGCCATGCTGCTGCACCATGCGGTGCGCCGCCTGCTGCGGCGGGCCGTACGGCGTTACCGGCTGCCCATGGAACTGGTCATGCCCATCGGCGGCGTCGCCCGCTGGCTGATCGTCGGGGGGGCGTTCCTCATGTGCCTGGAGCGCCTTGGCGTGTCGGCCACGGTGCTGTGGGCGGCTTTCTCAAGCTTCGCCGCGGTGGGGGCGGTGGCATTCTTCGCGGTGTGGAGCGTGCTGTCGAACTTCTTTTGCGCGCTGCTCATCTTTACGGTGCGGCCGTTCCGCATCGGCGACTACATCGAGATCATCGACAGTGGCGAAAAGCCAGGTGCCCGCGGCCGGGTGATCGACATCAACATGCTGTTCACCACCCTGCTCGACGTGGACGCGGCCGAGCCCAACGTGCAGCTGCAGATTCCCAACACGCTCATCTTTCAAAAGATGGTGCGCCACTGGCG
>JAQGNA010000705.1 GCA_028292075.1 Rhodoferax sp.
TCGCCGCCAGCGGCTGGTCCCCGGCGAACACGGCCGAGCCCATCATTCCGGGTGCGAAGCGAGAGCCTTCCTCGTTCATCCAGGCAACGATGTCGATCGAGCGCACCGGCCGCACGCCGGCTTCGCGGATCGCCTGCACGGCTTCGAAAGCGGCCAGCACGCCGAAGACGCCGTCGAAGCGGCCGCCCGTGGGTTGGCTGTCGAGATGCGATCCGCTCAGCACCGGTGCCGCGGCAGGGTCGCTACCGACCAGCCGCAGGAACAGATTGCCGACCGCATCGCGGCTGGCGACAAGGCCCAAAGCCTCGCCCCAGCGCACCAGCTCGGCCTGCGCCTGCGCGTCTTCGACCGACAGCGCCTGCCGGTTCACGCCGCCGCCCGGCGTGGCGCCGAAGCGCGCCATGTCGACATGCCGCTGCCAGAGCCGCGACGCGTCGACGAACGAGGAGGGAAGTGCGGGCATCTTCATGTGCCAGCCCTCAGCTCGTCTTCATGATCTCGGCCGGCGCCGATCGGGGATCGCGCGGCAGCCACTTGTCCTGCTCGACCGTCGCCAGGAAATCGCCGACGAACTGGTTGAACAGCGCCGGTTCGTCGATGTTGAGCGTGTGCCCGGTCTTGGGCAGCACCAGCAGGCCGCTGGCGGGAATCGTGCGCTTGAGGAACAGGCCGGGCTGCAGGCAGTGGTCGTCCTCGTCGCCGACGATCACCAGCGTGGGCACCTGCATCGCCTTGAGCTCGGCCTCCAGGTCGTAGATCGACGGGCGGCGCGCCTGCACGCCCTGCATGGTGCGAGCCGAGCCGACGGCCGAATGCTCGCTCAGCTGGGTCGCGAATTCCTGCCAGCCGCGCGGGTCCTTGATTTGAAAGACGATGCGCGAAGCGGCCGTCGAATAGATCTTGGCGAACTCGACCGCGCCGATCTCCTCGAACTTGCGCGCCACTTCGAGCGACACGTTGCGGAAGTAGTCCTCGTACTGCTTCTCGGCGCCGTAGCCCGCGCCAGCGACCACCAGCGAGCGAGCACGTGTCGCATAGCGCAGCCCGAAATGCAGCGTCGAGAAGCCGCCCATCGACAGGCCGACGACGTGCGCACTGTCGATGCCCAGGCAGTCCAGAACGTCGGCGATGTCGTCGGTGGCGATGGCCTGCGAGTAGCGCTCGACATCGTCCGGCACGTCCGACGGCGGATAGCCGCGGGCGCAGAAACTGATGCAGCGGTAGCGGCGCGTGAAATGCCGCATCTGCGGCTCCCAGCTGCGGCCGTCGCCGCCGAATTCGTGCACGAACACGATGGGCGTGCCGGTGCCGGCTTCCTCGTAGTACAGGCGGGTGCCGTCGCGGGCGTTCAGGTAAGGCATGGCATCGGTCCTCGGTTCAGAACAACCCGTCGGTGACCGGCAGCGTGCGGGCACGTTCGACCATCGCCGGCAGCAGTTCGCAAAAGCGGTTTGCCCAAGCCTCGGGCACGGTCAGACTCACCTTGACGAAGCGCTCGCCGAAACGCTTGGTGTGGTACGTGCCCTGGCGAATCATGATTCCCTCGGCCTGGTAGGCCGCGACCAGCGCTTCGGGGCGGATACCGGCGTCGACGGTTTCGATCACCAACAGGTTGGCATGCGACGGATAGACCGGAATGTGCAGGCCGGGAATGCGGGACACCGCCTCGAACACCGCCGCCTGGTTGGCGCGCAGTCGCTTCACGATGCCCGGAAACCATTCGGCCTTGCTTTTCAGGCCGGCGATGGCCGCGCGTTGCGACAGCACGTTGCTGCCGAGGTTGTTCGGAGGTGCGTTGGCAATCATTTCGATGATGTCTGGGTTGGCGAGCACAGCGCCCAGGCGCATGCCGGCCAGGCCGAGCCACTTCGAGAAGCTGTAGGTGACGATGCTTTTCTCGGGATAGAAATTGAACGCCGGCGCGAAGCCTTCTGCGAACTGCGAGTAGGTGGCGTCGTGAATCAAATAGGCATCGACCGAGCGCGCGATCTCGGCGATCTCGCGGATCTCATCGGCGGTGTGGCAGGTTCCCAGGGGATTGTTGGGATCCACCAGATAGATGACGCGCGTTTTCGGTCCCACGGCGGCGCGCAGTTGGGCGGCGGTGAGCTTGTAGCCCTGTGCGGCATCGTAGATAGGAAGTTCGACCACGTTGGCGCCGGCCTTGCGCGCGAAGTGCATCGGCCAGGCCCAGCTCGGGTCGGTGGTGACGAAGTCGGTGCCGGGCTCGCAGATGTTGCTGCAGACGTTGTAGAGCGCCTCGACCGCGCCGTCGGTCACGAAGGCCGACGCGCCGGGCACGCCCGCGTCCTCGACGATCAGGCGGCGGAGTTCCTCGAAGCCTGCCGGCGGAGCGTAAGCGTGATAGCTGCCGTCCTTGAGCGCCGCCACCACCGCATCGATCACCGACGGATGCGGTTCGAAGTGATTGGTGTTCTGGCCGAGCCACATGAGGCCTGGCGTGTTGCAGAGCCGGTCGAAATACGCGTTGCGCTGTTCGAAAGCGCGGAGTGGAGGATTGGATGTCATCGACAGGCATAGAGCACAAGCTGTGCCATGCATTTCGGGCACTTTCGTATGGCCGCATGCTTGGATTGCATGCACGATGAGCGTTCGTAGTGCGTGTCGCCGGAGTTTGGTGCATACAAAACAGCGGCTTTTGTATTTTTCGTGGCATGGATAGTGCTTCGAAGACGACATGACGATTTCGAATGACATCCCCGAATCCATTCCCACCCTCCGGACGCCGCGCGACCGCGCTCGCGAGAAGTCCGTCACGCTTGCCGACGAACTGCAGGAAACACTCGAAGGCCTGATCGTCAGTGGCGCGCTCAAGCCTGGTACGCGGCTTGACGAAGCCGAACTGGTCGCGCGCTTTCAGGTCTCGCGCACGCCTTTGCGCGAAGCGCTGAAGGCGCTGGCGGGCAACGGCCTGGTCGATCTGCGCGGACCGCAAGGTACCTGCGTTGCGACCATCTCGCTTCCGGTG
>JAQGNA010000714.1 GCA_028292075.1 Rhodoferax sp.
ACGCCGACCACCGGAATGCGGCCGTTCTCGGATTCGGCGAACAGGTGGTCGACGATGGCCCGGCCTACCGGGCGCGGTGCGCCTTCGGCCGGCTTCAGATGCATGAGCAGGCCCGGCCCGGCGTTCACCTCGACGATGGCGGCGCTTTGCTGGCTGAGGGGTTTGGAAATGTCTTCTGCGACAAGATCGACGCCTGCGATGTCGAGGCCCACCACCCGCGCCGCCAGCGACACGACATGCGCCACCTCGGGGTGGACCAGGTCGGTGCAGTCGACCGAGACGTTGCCATTGCGCTGGATCAGCACCTGGCGGCCAGAGGCCGGCACGGCGTCGGGTGTCAGGCCCTGGCGCTGCAACTCGAGCAGCACGGCTTCGTCCTTGTAAGTTTCCACCAGGCCCAGCGGCGCGTCTTCGCCACTGCCGCGGCGGGGGTCGGTGTTGATGTGGGACTGCACCAGCTCGTCGACGGTGCTGCGGCCGTTGCCCGTCACCATGGCAACCGAGCCCCGGGCGGCCGCAACCACCTTGCCGCCCACCACCAGCAGCCGGTGTTCGTTGCCGCGGATGAAGCGTTCCACCAGCACTTCGCTGCCATGCAGCGCCGCCAGGTGGAAGGCAGCCTCGATGTCGGCCTGCTGGCTCAGATCGAGCGAAACGCCGCGGCCATGGTTGCCGTCGGACGGCTTGACGACCACCGGCAGGCCGATGGACTGGGCTGCGCTCCAGGCGGCTTCGGGGCTGTCAACTGCCTCGCCTTCGGGCACCGGCACGCCGCAGGACTTGAGCAGCGACTTGGTGAGGTCCTTGTCATGGGCAATGCCTTCGGCGATGGCGCTGGTGAGCTCGGTCTCGGCCGTCCAGATGCGCCGCTGCTGTGCGCCGTGGCCCAGTTGCACCAGGTTGCCGTCGTTCAGCCGGATGTGCGGAATGCCCCGATCAGTGGCCGCAGCCACGATGCAGGCGGTGCTGGGGCCGAGATAGCAGTCGTCCACTTCCTCGCGCACCTTGCGGACCGAGGCGGGCACGTCGTATGCGCGGCTGTTGATCGCGGCCATGAGCAGCCGATGACCCTCGGCCAGCGCGGTGCGGGCCACCTGTTCGTCGCGGGCACGGAACACCATGCGGTACACGCCCCGCCGCGAGGTGCTGCGGGTCTGCCCGAAACCGGTGGGCATGCCCGCCAGATTGAGCAGTTCGATCACCACATGCTCCAGCACATGGCCCATCCAGGTGCCTTCGCGCAACCGCTGGATGAAGCCGCCGCGTTCGCCGACGCCGCAGTGGTGCTCTTCGAGCGCTGGCAGCAGGCCGACCAGCCGGTCATTGAAGCCGGGCAGCAGGTTGGAGGGATAGTCTTCGAGCGTGCCCAGATCGAGCCAGACCTCGAGTGCTGGCCGGTAGGTCCAGATATTCGGGCCGCGCAGATAGCTGACGCGCAGCAGTTGGATGTCTTCCTGGTCGATCATAGGTCAGCTTCATGGGGGCCCGGCAAGGTCCGGCCCTGGCGTTCGGTTGGGGCGGGCAGGCGGGCACGGTCGGGGCGCCGCATTGTGCGATGGACCGCAAGTTCGTGCGCCGCATGGGGCAAAATTCGTGATCCCGACGAGGCAACGGCGCCCGGCAAGACTTCGCAGGGCTCAAAAAAATGCACCATCACCATTCAGTCGATCTCTCCAGTGGAAGTTCGGAATCCGCGCTGCGCCGTCTCCAAACGCAGCTCGCAACCGACGAAAACGTTCTAGCGTCGCTGCCGGTTGACCTGGATCCGCAACTCCGGTTTCAGCCCGGTCTGGTGGTGTTGACCAATCGCCGCGTGGTGCAATGGCAGCCCGTGAAAGACGCCGAAGGCACCTGGCAAAGCTGGGCGCTTACGCCCGACGCCAGCCTGCTGCATAGCGACCACGGCGGCGTCGGCACGCTCGAACTGCACGACCGACACTCCCGCGTGGCCCAATGGCGCTACACCCTGGGCCTCGACCCTCAGGCCCAGCGCCTGATGAAGCAATTCGACCGCCGCCGGCTCAGCCTGGGCCAGCCGCCTGCGCCACCCGACGACCTCACCCTGTGCCCCACATGCAACGCACCGTTGCCGCCGGAAAGCGAGGATTGCGTCATTTGCGGCAAGGAATTGCATACACCGCCATCGACGTGGGTGCTGCTGCGGCTGTGGCGATTCGCCCGGCCCTATCGAAACCAGCTGATCGCCGGCTTCGCGCTCACCATGGCCTCGACCGCGGCCACGCTGATCCCGCCCTACCTGACCATCCCGCTGATGGACGACATCCTGATCCCGTTCCAGAACGGCCAGCAGATTGCGCCGGGGCTGGTCGGCCTGTACCTGGGCGGGCTGCTGCTGGCGGCCGTGGCCGGCTGGGGGCTGAACTGGGCGCGCACGTACATCCTCTCGCTGGTGTCGGAGCGCATCGGCGCCGACCTGCGCACTGCCACCTTCGACCATCTGTTGCATCTGTCGCTCGACTATTTCGGCGGCAAGCGTACCGGTGACCTGATGTCGCGCATCGGCTCGGAGACCGACCGCATCTGCGTGTTTCTGTCGCTGCATGCGCTCGATTTCTTCACCGACGTGCTCATGATCACCATGACGGCGGTGATCCTGTTCTCCATCAACCCCTGGCTGGCGCTGGTCACGCTGGTGCCGCTGCCTTTCATCGGGTGGATGATCCACACGGTGCGCGACCGGCTGCGCACCGGTTTCGAGAAGATCGACCGCGTCTGGAGCGAGGTCACGAACGTGCTGGCCGACACCATTCCCGGCATCCGCGTCGTGAAGGCCTTTGCCCAGGAGCAGCGCGAGACCCAACGCTTTCGCGACGCGAACCGGCACAACCTGGAGGTGAACGACAAGCTCAACAAGATCTGGTCGCTCTTCACGCCCACGGTTTCGCTGCTCACCGAAATCGGCCTGCTGGTGGTCTGGGCCTTCGGCATCTGGCTGGTGTCGCGCCAGCAGATCACGGTGGGCGTGCTCACGGCCTTCGTCGCCTACATCGGCCGCTTCTACACCCGGCTCGATTCGATGAGCCGCATCGTCTCGGTGACGCAGAAGGCGGCCGCCGGTGCCAAACGCATCTTCGACATCCTCGACCATGTGTCGAACGTGCCCGAGCCGGCGCAGCCGGTGCGCATCGACGCGGGTGGCGCCGGCACCGGCCCGCGCGGCAGGCTGGAGATGAAAGGCATCGGCTTTCGCTATGGCAACCGTTCGGTGATCAGGGGCCTCGACCTGGCCATCCGCCCGGGGGAGATGATCGGGCTGGTGGGCCACAGCGGCTCGGGCAAGAGTACGCTGGTCAACCTGATCTGCCGCTTCTACGACGTGAGCGACGGCTCCATCCAGCTCGACGGCATCGACATCCGGCGCTTTGCAGTGGCCGATTACCGCCGCCACATTGGCCTGGTGCTGCAGGAGCCCTTCCTCTTTTTCGGCACCATCGCGGAGAACATTGCCTACGGCAAGCCCGATGCCTCGCGCCGCGAAATCGTGGCCGCGGCCCGAGCAGCGCACGCCCATGAATTCATTCTTCGGCTGCCGCAGGGCTACGACTCCTTGGTGGGCGAACGCGGCCAGGGCTTGTCTGGCGGCGA